>CAZWZR010000255.1:0-2267 GCA_964638365.1 uncultured Thermotogae bacterium
TTAAAAACAACTAGTTTTCGTTAGTTAATTTTGGCCGAAAAAATGGAGAGAGGTAATATGGAAGAAGAGGGACCCCCCGAAAATGAAGTCTCTTTCGAGAAACTTGCAGCAACGAGTTCTGCTGCCATTACCAAGGTTGACAAAGACGGCGGTATAGTTTACGCAAACGACAGGGCGGAGGAAGTGCTTGGTCTGGAGAGAAGGGAAATAACCGATCGAACCTACGACGACCCTGACTGGAAAATAACCGACTTCGACGGCAACGACTTCCCTTCCGAAAATCTTCCATTTCAGATAGTCAAACGAACCGAAGAGCCCGTCTACGACGTAAGGCACGCCATAGAATGGCCGGATGGCGAAAGAGAATTGCTATCGATCAATGCTTCTCCTCTGGCTAATGGAAACGATGAATCGGATATCATCGATTTGGGTTTAGGGGGTTTCAATTGGGTGCAAGGATAAGAAGTAACTTAGTTTCTGTTACCGTTCTGCTGGGCAGTCTATTCTGGCTGCTGGACAGTACACTCGACTATTTATTCTTTTACGAGGGCTCTTTTATTGGTATCACATTTACAAACATTCCCCCTCATGAGTTGTACATCCGATTGTTATGGTTCATTGGCCTGTTGATAGTGGGAGCACTCTCCTCCCGGATAATTAAGGCCAGAGATATTGCCCTGAAGGATAAGCAGGAACTGGAGGTACTTTTACGGTCAGTAAGAAACATCAACCAGCTTATCGTTAAAGAGGATGATAAAGATACGCTAATTCAGGGTGCCTGTAAGGACCTATACGAAACGAGGGGACTTCATCACGTATGGATTGCCCTGCTCGACGAGGATAATAAGTTTATCTCCGGAGCAGAGTCGGGTCTGGGTGAAAAATTCGAAGCCATGTTGGAATTACTCGAATCGGACTCTTTACCCAAGACGGTAAAAAGGGTATTGGATAAACCGGGAATCGTTACTACGAGAAAGGCACCTGAATCATGCGAAGATTGCCCACTTGCCGAAGAATGCAAACAGGGAACGACAATATCGAGAAGACTCGAATACGGCGATAGAGTATACGGCTTAATCTCCGCCTGTGTGCCCGAACATTTCGTCAAAGATGAGGAGCTAAGCCTGTTTGAAGAAGTGGCCGGTGATATTGCCCTTGGATTACACGATATCGAGGTCGAAGAAGAACTACGGAAGAGCAAAGAACGCTATCAGAAGTACTTTGATAAAACGGGTGACGCCATTTTTATAGTAAAAAAGAGTGGTGAGGATCACGGGAAGATACTCGAAGTTAACTCTTCAGCCGTGGACCAGTCCGGTTACTCCCGGGACGAGCTGCTAAGTATGAATATAGTAGAGGATCTGGTTGTTGGCCAACCCGAGGAGATGGGCTTGGCCGAGGCAGATAAGCTGCTGTCTCAAGGTCGGACGGTGACTTATACGCAGAAGAAAAGGAAAAAGGGCGGGGAAGAGTACTGGACAGAGGTAGTTGTAACTCCGCTTGAACACGAAGGGGAACAGGCTAACTTATCCATTAATCGGGACATAACCGAACGAAAAAAAGTCCTCTCAGAGCTGCAGCAAAAGGAAAAGGAAATGTCCGTACTTTTCAGCAATCTACCCGGAATGGCCTACAAGTGCGCAAACAACAAGAACTGGACAATGCATTTCGTAAGTCAGGGGGCAAAAGAGTTAACTGGTTACTCCCCGGAAGACTTGATCGATGATTCTACCGTCCCTTACGGGGAACTGATAGTCCCAGAGGATAGGGACCGGGTCTGGGATGAAATTCAAAAGGCGTTAGCCTCCGATGAAAAATTCCAGACCGAATACAGGATTAAGACCAAGGATGGGAAGGAAAAACACCTTTGGGAACAGGGGAGAGGAGTGTATGACGAGGAAGGTGAATTGAAAAACCTGCAGGGCTTTATCAGTGACATCACCGAACGAAAAAAAGCAGAAAGAGAAAAAAGAGAACAAGAAGAACGGTTTAGAAGCTACGTGGAAAATGCGCCGGTGGGAGTATTTATCGTCGATCAGAACAGTAATTACATCGAAGTGAATCGGGAAGCATGCGTAATGACGGGCTATTCAGAACAGGAGTTACTAGCCATGAGCATCCCGGACCTTCACCCGCCCGAGGCGTTAGAAGAGGTCGGGGTGAGTTTTGAGAGACTGCTCGAGGAAGGAGAGATGAAGGCCCAGCTGCCTTATGTCAGAAAGGACGGCACGGAAAGGTATATGGAAGTAAAAGCCGTCAAGCTCTCG
>CAZWZR010000256.1:0-2254 GCA_964638365.1 uncultured Thermotogae bacterium
TCGTCGTAAAGCTTAGACCGGGAAAATTTCGCTTCGAGGAAATCCCCGACCAGGATTATTGCCGTCTTCTCTATCCCGGCTTCCTTGACTTTACGAGTTATGTTTTCCAGCCTGCCTTGGACCACTTTTTCCTCGGGCCACGATGCTTTTTCGACTACGGCAACGGGTGTGTCGACCTCGTAACCGGACTCGAGCTCGTCAACAACCCTGTCTATCATGTGAACGCTCAGAAATATCGCCATCGAAGTCCGGTGGACCGCTAGCTTCTCAAGGCTCTCCCCCTCCGGTACCGGAGTCCTCCCCTCGAGCCTCGTCACGATGACGGACTGTGATACGTCCGGAAGGGTATACTCACGTCCTACAGCGGCGGCCGCGGCAACTAGCGAACTGACCCCCGGGACCACTTCGTAATCGATCCCCCGGCTTTCCAGAAATTCTATCTGTTCCTGAAGTGAGCCGTAAATCGAGGGGTCTCCAGTATGGACCCTGGCCACGATCTTACCATCCCTGGCGGGAGGTATTACTTTCTCCATGATCTCTTTCAGGTTCATCTCCGCGCTGTTGAATGTCTCGGCAGTTTCTGGCGCGTAATCCAACACGTCCGGATTGACTAGGGACCCGGCATAAATTATGGTATCAGCTTTACCGAGAATGTGTTTGCCTTTAACCGTAATTAGTTCTGGGTCTCCGGCACCAGCGCCAATGAAATATACCGGCATTGCTATCCCCCTTTTACTCCACTAATCACGAAAACCGGCCTGGTTGAGTCGAACATCGTCTTTTCCCCGGCTTTACGGGTCCTGGTAACTGTAAGGCTGATCACTTCGGGGTCATAGCCCATCTCAACCAGCTTTTCTTTTGCAATGCCCAGAGTCTCGATAGTTATAGCCGGAAGGACGATCCTTCCGTCCGGTCTTAACTTTTTGTCAACGGCCTCAATAATCTTCTCCAGCCTACCTCCACTTCCGCCAATGAAGGCCCGATCAGCAGGTTTTAATCCTCTAACCTCACTAGACCCCTCCCCGTGGATAACTTCGACGTTATCGAGACCGAATGTGGCAACGTTCTCCTCAATTAACTCTATCCCTTCTTTGGACTTTTCCACCGCGTAAACAGACCCTTGCTCGGCAACAAGGGCAGCCTCTACGGCGACTGATCCGGTACCGGATCCGATGTCGTAGACCACGCTATCCTCTTTTAACCTCATTTTAGATATCATCACGGCCCTGACCTCTTCCTTGCTCATGGGAACGTCGCCTCTGACGAACTGGTCATCGGGTATCCCCGGGGTCTTATATTTCCACTTGCTCATCTACTATCACCATCAAATTGGGGGTATCGAACTTCCGATTCGATATTTGTTCGAGGCTTCCGGTAAACTTGCTCTCCGAATCGTAGGAAAGCTCCGTGAAAACTGCTCCTTTTCTTTTACCCACGCCTTCCTCAATAAGCAGCCGGGCAATACAATCCGGCGAATATTCCCGGTCGGTAAATACGCCAACCTTCTCGTTATTCTTCACCAGTTCCAGGACCTTCTTTTCGTCGTTTTTACCGTGTAAGCTGGTTATTTCGGCATCATGCCAAGTAGATTTTATTCGAGCAAACGCCAGTTGCATCGAACTAATACCGGGTATCACCTCGAGTTCCTTCGGGGGGAACTTACGCCTAAGATAGGACAAGAGGCTGTACAGACCGGGATCGCCCGAAACGAGCACGACGACCTTTTTCTCCCGGTAGTTTCTCCCTATGTAGCCTTTGACTTTTTCCAGTTCTCCAGTAATCTCGAACTTCTCTTTCTCCAGGTCATCGAAGAGTTCGAGCCCTCGAGAACTACCGACGAGTACGTCGGCTTCATCGACTTTTCTCTTGGTAATATTTAACAGAAAATCCCTGCTGCCCGGCCCTATACCGATAACGGAAATCTTACTCACTTTTCAAAACCCCTTCCTCACAGCTTAAACCGGAACAGCCCAGAAGACCTGAATTGCGAGAAAAGATAACGCTTTTTGCCTTTATTCCTCCGCCAACCCTCCCTTCGACCCTCTTTACTACACGGTCGGCAAGTTCTCCGAATACCTCGGCGAATTCGTTTCCCAGCAGGATACCGGCCGCTTGCTCCGCCGTATTTGCATCAAAAATCTCTTTGATAATTGGTCGATCCGCTCCGCAATAAGCAGCAATACCGGCGAGAATTTCCAATCGGGCGTCCGCCACCTTGCTGTGGGTATTGAAAATACCTCCCGCCACTTTGACT
>CAZWZR010000257.1:0-2247 GCA_964638365.1 uncultured Thermotogae bacterium
ACTGATCCATCCAAGCGTTCAGAGCTCGTTGATAACTAAACACGTGTTTAGTAAACTAGAGTCCCGATCATGCCAAAAACGAGCAGAAATATCTTCCATTTGGATATGGACTCATACTTTGCCTCCGTGGAGCAGCAGGCCAACCCGAGGCTGGTAGGCAAGCCGGTGGCCGTTACTGGTAAACCCACGATTAAAACCGTCATAGCCGCTGCCTCCCGGGAAGCAAAAAAGGCAGGGATTCGTTCGGCCATGAGCACATGGAAGGCCAGAGATAAGTGCCCTGACCTGGTACTGGTACCGGGCGATCCGGAAAAGTACGAGTGGGTCACCGACCAGTTCTTCGGGATATTGAGGAACTACAGCCCGAGGCTGGAACCGTTTGGGGTGGACGAGGCCTTCCTGGATCTTACGACCAAAGTAGAAGAATACAGCTCCCCGTTGGATATAGTGGAAGAGATAAAGGATAAACTGGAAAAACAATTCGGAAAGAGGATAACCTGCTCGGCAGGTATAGCCAGAAACAAGCTGTTGGCCAAATTGGCCTCAGACAGGGACAAGCCCGACGGGGTATGCTGGATCAAGGACGAGCAGATACCTGCCATCCTGGAGGAAATAGCTTTAACCGACCTGTGTGGTATCGGTTCCAGGACAGAGGAGAGGCTGTCCCGGTTGGGTGTAAATACCGTACCCGAGTTGGGGAAGTGCCCGGAACAGAAGCTGAAGGCGGAGTTTGGAACCCGGGGAGCTACCCTCAAGCTGATGGGCCAGGGCAAGGACCCCTCACCGGTCCTTCCGGCAAGCTACAGCGAAGAGGTAAAGTCGGTGGGAAACTCCCTTACCCTGCCCGGCCACAAGCGTACACCGAACAAGGCCATGCCCGTGCTCTTCAAGCTGGCCCAGCAGGTGGGCTACCGGCTGAGGAAGAAGGGACTGGTGGCAGGAACGATAAAGCTTGTGGTAAGGGACCGAGAACGCCGGGTTAAAGGAAAACAACTTACCACTGGCCGCTATGTTAATGATGGCAACCAGATCTATACCACCGCTTTGAAGATAAAGGAAAAACTCGGCTTTCCTCCATCACCGACCATGGTCGGAGTGAGGGCTTCCAAGTTGAAAGACAGAGCCTCCCTTCCCCGTCCGTTATTACCCGATCGGCGAAGCAGGGAGAAGTTACTGGAAGTCATGGATCAGGTAAATGAAGAATACGGAGAAGATACCATATACTTCGCTGCCCAGAGTGGAGCAAAGGACCTTCTACCCTCGGTGGGAGAATTTAAACGTCCTGGGGATTTGGATTGAGGGCAGTCCGGAAACAGGGTTATCTGGTTCTTTTGAAAAAATCGGCATATAGTACCCGGCAATTAAGCGGCCACAACCAGGAATAAATGGGAAAGCTAACCAAAAATGGTAAATGAAACTAAAGGGAAAGCTCTTGGTAAAGTTGGTGGATAAAGCTATATGATCATCTCAAGCAAGGCTAATCTGAATTAACTCCTCCCCTGAGGTACTTCAAACCCTGGTCTTCTTCCCAGTCCTGTGCCCAGATTTCACATCGTTCCTCTCGTTTCCACGGAATCTCCTTCCCTTTTCTTACGTAGTTACGAACATCATCCAGGTGTTTTAGCTCGTGAACGAAGGTCCTTACTACGTCGAAGACACTGCGGGTTACATTCGTGTACAAGATGATGTACTCCCGCAAGCCGTAACAGGTTCCGACCCTCTTGTAGGTATTCCCGTTTTGTGGCTTGACCACTACCCACAGCTGGCCGTCTGCCATATTCATCCAATCTTGAGCCGCCTCTAACTCCTTACGCAAAATTTCCCCATTAAAAGGTGATTTATTAAAAAATTCCTTCATTTTTTTCACCTCTTTCCCAAACTATTCGCGATAGTGCAGCAACCGGAATGCTTAAATCTAATTATCAGTCTCCGCCCGAAGCATACTATGGAAATATAGAAAGTCTGACTTTTACACTTAGCATTTGAAATTGAGCCCCATTCAAGAGCTTGATTGTCGATGGATACTAGATTTACTCCTCCTGCCATTCTTCATATATCTTCTGGCTGAATTGTATTCTCCACCAATCCGTTGCCATTAACTTAGCGGCGACTCTATAAGCGGTCTGCTCACCAACACCGTCTAAGTCCAGGAGGAATTCAACAAGACGTTCTTTATCAACATCTCCCCAATTTTCATCTTCCCTTTTCTCTTCCTGTTCTTTTTCTAACTTTCGGTTCTCTACTTTG
>CAZWZR010000258.1:0-2233 GCA_964638365.1 uncultured Thermotogae bacterium
AACACATAAAACCAAGGTTCACATAGAGGTGTGTCCTTCTCGTCTAACCCCCGGGAGTTCCAATTCATGAAGCTTCGGCACGTTAAAAACACCCTGACTTGAATCCGAACTTAAAAGTTCTATCTTTCCAGCAGCTCGAGCTCCCACGCTCGAGCGATAGGTCAAAATGGCGGGATTTCGGGCGGGCGTGGGGGCCCGTCCTGCTTCTGCTGGAAAAGTTCAAGGGATATTGATGATAGAAAAGAACTTCGCTCATAGGTGAAAGAAGTGAGTTGAAATTTATGAAATTCGTGGGCAACGTGCCATTGAAAGGTGTTTACACGCGAAGTTTATATCCCCGCTTGAAAAGCCGGATGTTTAGAGTTATCAGGATAGCGGCAAGAGTTACTAACCCCACAATACCCGGATATAGCTGGAGTTCGGAAATACCGAGCATGCCATAGCGGAGTCCGTTTATCATATGGGTTACAGGGTTTATTCTGACCAGAACTTCGAGTACCGGCAACCCTTCGATCATCTCAAGGGAATAAAAAACGCCGCCGAGAAATACGAGCGGAAAGAGACCAAACGATTGGGCCAGAGCCATATGGTCGAATTTTTCGGCCCACAGACCGACAAGCGTACCAAGAGCCGACCCAAGGAAGGAGACGATAACGAGGTATAAAACCACGAACCCCAGGTTAGTGGTAACCACAACGCTCGGTATCAACAAGGCGACAAGTATCAGAATAGCGGCAACTATCAAACCCCTAATTGCTCCGGCCAGGATGTAGGCCAGCACTATCTGTGTCGAACTCATCGGGCTTGATAGAATTGGCTCTATCCAGTCAAAATGGCGTGCCATGTAGAGACTCCAACCAGGATTCATAAAGGAGTTGGTGATCAGGGCCATCATGACCAGCCCCGGAAACATGAAAGATATATAGGTATAACCGGATACCGTTCCTATCCTCGCCCCCAGAACCAACCCAAACACCAGGACGTAAAGTACCTGGCTTACGATCGGCGGACCGATCGTCACCAATGGATTCTTTATGTACCGAAATACTTCTCTTTTCAGCAGGGTTAGAAACATTATTCTTGGACAAGGAATCCTTATGGACTAATTATCCTCCCCTCCATGTGATGTCAGTTGGCGGAAAAGGTCTTCAAGGCTAGATCTTTCTATGTGAACGGATTGCGTGGCGACACCCGCTTCGTGGAGCGCAGCCAGGATGTCGACGGCCGATTCGTGCCCGTTTGACACAACCGTCCTTAGTTCTCCTCGATCGGAGTCCAGTTCAAACTTATACCCGTTACCGACCAGGTTCTCGGGTAATTCCTGTATTTCCTTACTAATTCCAATTCTAACCAGGTCCCCCTGCCCCTTTTCCAGTAAATCACCGGGAAATCCTATTTCAACTACTCTCCCTTCTCTCATAATGGCTACACGGTCGCAGAGCCTTTCCGCCTCGTCTATCTGGTGGGTGGTAAACAGGATGGTCACTCCCTGTTCGGTAATCTTTTTGATCGATTTATGTATGTTTTCCTTGGTCTCCAGATCCAATCCGGCAGTAGGCTCGTCGAGTATAACGATCTCCGGTTCGGCTATCATCGCCCTGGCGAATAATAACTTTTTGCGCATTCCAGTTGAAAGCTTGTAAGGCTTATCTTCCCTCTTTTCCCATAGGTCGAATGACTTTAACTGCTCTTCTGCCCGCTTGCCGCGTTCACGCACGGAGACGCCGTTATAACCGGCGTGAAACTTCAAATTCTCGAATATGCTGAATTCTCTATCCAGATTTGCCTCGGCGGGCGCGAAGCCTATATAGCTATGTGCTTTCCTATAATCCTTAGTGACGTCGTATCCGAAGACCTCCGCGGTTCCCTCCGTGGGGTTCGCAAGACCGATTAGTGTTTTTATTAGAGTGGTCTTACCCGCACCGTTGGGGCCAAGTAGCCCGAAGAACTCCCCGCGTTCCAGGGAGAAGTCTACGGCATCTACAGCCAAAGTATCTCCAAACTTTTTGGTTGTATTGTAAAACCTGACCGGCACGTCGTTTCTCATCAATTAACACCCTTTTGTAGTCATTAATTCTGCTGTTGTCGGTAAGATTTTTCAAGACCGCGGGCGCGGTAAGTTAACTTTTCGGCTCGGCTACTCCGGTCGGTATTTTTCTGCTATTATAGGCAAAGAAATTTTTCAGGGGTAGAATGTTTCAGCGATTTAAGCTCCAAATAATTTAGCTTAAAG
>CAZWZR010000259.1:0-2231 GCA_964638365.1 uncultured Thermotogae bacterium
TGACCTCCTGGATGTAAGCCAGGTGCTCTCCCACTGAGCTACTCGCCCATTTTAACCAAATTTCAGGCTCAGCTCAAGTAGTCCCTTTATCGAGCAAATCTTAACCGTCGAGACCATCTTTTCGTCCCCAAGGGGATTCGAACCCCTGTCGCTGGGATGAAAACCCAGTATCCTAGGCCGCTAGACGATGGGGACATAATTCCTTAGTTCTTATTTTAATAAGAGTTAAGGAAGAAGATACAACCAGCGAAAATAGAAATAAAACTCATTCAGCGGCTATTTATACTAAATGAGCACCGTGAATTCAACGGCCTCTCTGGCCGTGCTTTAATAATTGCACACCTGTAAAGTCGATGTGGGGGACGAAAGCTGGTATTGCTGGTAGTTGGTACCCGCTCCTCATACCTGCAAGTCCTGCAAGCTGCTTCTGGGCAAAATGTTTAGGTTAGCGCTGAAAGGGAAGAAAGCTTTACCTTATAATATAACGAAATGAAGATTAGTTGTCGGATAATTAACGGCGCTATGGGTTCCGAAAAGGTAGAGAAGGGGAGCGGAAGGTGAGAAAAAACGCGAAAGTCTGGCTGGTTTTCTTGCTCGTACCGGTTCTGGTGCTGGCAGTTTCGTCCAGAGCCAAGCGGGATTCAGGGGGTAATTCGGAAGACCTGCGACCGGTTCTCGAAGCTTACGAGCTAATCCGGGAACGCTATTACGCCCCGGACTCCCTGGATGAAAAGGAGATTCTCAAAGCCGCAATCGAGGGCATGCTGGACGAGTTGCCCGATGATTACAACGTAGTATACGACGAGGAGGAATACAAAGAATACCAGGAGGAACTGGAGGGAAACTACGTAGGGGTAGGAATGGAGATAACTGCTCGAAACGACGCTATTGAAGTAGTTGCCAGGTTCCCTGACACTCCCGCTGCTCAAGGCGGGATAGAGCCGGGAGACTTAATTCTAAGTGTAGACGGGAAATCCACCGAGGATATGTCAGTGGGGGATGTCTCGGATGCCATCAAAGGCGAAGCCGGCACCGAGGTCGATCTCCTGATCGGGGATCCCGGCGGTGGCGATAGGGAGATTACTCTGACCCGGAAGGAGATAACAATCCCCGCCGTGGAGCTGGAATTTACTAATGAGGGTAAAATCGCCGTCCTGGACGTAAATCTCTTCAGCCAGGTGACCCCAAAAGAGCTAGCAAGCCGGCTAAAAGAGCTCCAGGGTGGAAGAGAAGTGATGGGTTATATACTCGATCTCCGGAACAATTCGGGTGGCCTGCTCAATTCTGCCCTTTCCGTCGCCAGTCAATTCGTTGATGAAGGATTGATAACGGAGCTGGAAAGTCCTGATGGTAACAAAGAGTACGAAACCTCCGGAAACAGTATAACTAACCTGCCACTTGTCGTGCTGATCAACGAAGGGACCGCTAGCGCCTCCGAGCTGGTTGCCGCTGCTATAAGGGGAAACGGAATGGGCGTACTTGCAGGGCGTAACAGTTTTGGAAAAGGGCTGGTCCAGACCACCCATAACGTCGGAGATGGACTTAAGGTAAAGATCTCATCGGCCCGTTATCTCACCCCGGAAGGAAAGAGGATTCCGGAGGAAGGACTGGAGCCGAATCTGGAGACGTCGGACGCGGAGGAGGATCTCAAGGTAGCAATCAACTGGATCAAAGAGCGTCGTGGCGAACTGACCCCGCTGAATAATTCTGGAGAACAGGCTACCGAACAGGGAGAATAAAATATTTAGGATCAGGGAGGCAAAAAATGAAAAGCGTTGAGGTCAAAGAAGCTATAAATAGAAAGTATCCCGAATGGATATTTCAGCTCGTAACGGTCGACGGAGAGGGAGAGCCCAATGCCATGCCTGCTGGCTGGTGTACGTTCTGCTCCGGCGAGCCCGTGATGATGGCTGTTAGCGTGGCCTTTGAGCGTTATACACACGAGCTCATGGAGAACTCGGAGGACTTCGTTCTGGCCTTTCCGAGTAAAGATCAAAAAGAAGCAGTTTATTACTGTGGCACCAAGTCCGGTCGGGAGGTCGACAAATTCCAGGAAACGAAACTGGAACCGGTCCCGGGGAAAGAGGTCGAAACACCGCTAATAAAGAACTCTGTGGCCTGTTACGAGTTAAAGAAAAAGGGAACACTCGATACCGGAGATCATACAATTTACGCCGGTGAGGTCGTCGCGGCCCACGTCTCGGAAGATCATGAGGAGAAAATATATACGA
>CAZWZR010000260.1:0-2225 GCA_964638365.1 uncultured Thermotogae bacterium
GGGTACGTCGACTACTCGGAGTTTCGAGTCACTGATTCCTATCTAAAGTACTCGCTTCCTTTCATGGGAGAAAAGCGGGAGAAAGAAATAAACTTACTGGGAAGAGAAGAGATTATTCGATAATATCAACTGGGATACGGGAAGTCGGGCCGTATGAGCGCTGATCTAAAAGGGGATTAATACTTCAGGCTCTCAATATACGGGAAAGAGGCATATCAGTGAAAATCGTCAGCGAGAACTTCAACGACAAGTGGAAGAATTACGTGTGGCAAAGCGCCGGGGCCGGTCTATCGATCCTCCTGCTTATAACGTTTACAAGCATGGTGGGGCTGGTACTAATAGCGGCTGCTGGTTCCACCGCATTTACTGTCTTCGGTTTACCGCATAACAGGACGGCAAAAACGAGGAATATAATCGGCGGAAACGTCATCTCAGCCGTCGTGGGTTTTGGTTGCTCCTACCTTGCCCCTCTATGGTTCGCCGGGGGTGTGGCAGTGGGGCTTGCTTCTTTTCTAATGGTCCTGGTCGATGCAGAACATCCTCCTGCGGCTGGAGCAGCCCTGGGTTTAACCATTTCGGCCACTCTGCCCCAGGTCACATTTATCGTAGTGAGTGCCTTATCTTTTTCCCTAATTAGATACTTTTTACTTCCGTATTTAAAGGATCTATACTGAACTCAATCCTTCCATTTTTTAGGATCCATTGTGAGAAGTTGGAACGACTTCTGCTCGGTTGCCTCAAACTACCTTGCTGGGGCTTGGTCAAGGGAACCCGGTCCTCTCGCTTAAGTTCATTAACCATTTATAGTATTTCCTTTGTACATGTGAAAGTTCTGAGTAATTCTTGTCAAGATTTGCTCGCTGGATTAGAATTTCCCGGTGAGATTAGTGAGTCAGAAGAGGCTGAAATTCGCCCTAGCTTCGGTGCTTGTAATAGTTTTATTCGCCGGAGGGGGATTCGTCGGCCTCAATATCTGGCAGAAGCTCGATGATACCATCTACAAGCAGAATCAGGGTGTCGTCACAGAGGACACTCCCCGCTATTTCGACCTACCCTACCAGAGCGTGCAATTCGAATCCAGTCAGGGAATTAATATAAAAGGCTGGTACGTACCCGGCACTTACGACAACAAGGCAATTGTACTGGCTCCCGGCCTCGGGGGAACGCGCTGGAGCATGCTTTGGCACGTCCCTTTCCTCGTTGATGCCGGCTACAGCGTCTTGCTCTTTGACCCTCGAAGCACTGGTCTCAGCGGAGGCAATCGCTATGGTTTCGGCTATTTTGAAAGCAAGGACGTCCAGCACGCCATTGATTTCTTATACGAGGTGAAGGGGATTGAAGACGTGGGGCTGCTGGGACGTTCTGCGGGGGCAACGGCTTCTCTTCTGACTGCCGAGAGGGACGCCCGGGTTGACGCGGTAGTGGCCGACAGTCCTTACGCCAACCTCCGACTAGCTGCCAGTGATTTTCAGCACTACTCCCGGGACTGGTTGCTCCAGGGTGCTTTTCCCCTCTACATGTTTTCGGCCAGGCTCGCTCTTGGAGTAGATATCTACAAACGTACCAACATATTGAGCAGAATTCATCGACTTGAGACGCCTACCTTCTTCATCCACGGGCTGGAGGATAGCGGGATCGGTTACCAGAACTCGCAGATGTTATATGGCAGTAAAGCCCCACCAAAGGAAATCTGGCTTGTCCCGAATACAAATCACATCGCCGCCTTCGAAAATTTCCCCGGAGAGTACAAACAGAGGATCATCGATTTCCTTCAGACATACGTTTGAGGCCACCTTATTTAACGCGACGCAGGATTCTCGCCCCCATCCCCATCTCAAGTCTTAGAAAAGCTGCGACTGTTAGCCGTATCCATTTAAAAATCGTTTTGAAGAGCCCTGATATCTCAGTTAGAATTAATTTGTGAAAAAGACATAGAGTTACCTGTCTAAAAGGATAGATATTTAGGAGGTGATAGGAGGGGCAAAGTTGATTACGGGACTGAGAAGTTGTATCTTCTTAAAGCGGTCTTTCCAATAAAAGATCTTGAATTTCGAGGAGGGTTAATATGTTTTCCAATTCTAATAAAAAGATTTTAGTACTGGCTCTCAGCTTTGTCCTCGTCCTCTCCTTTCTCGTAGGTGCTGAAGAGCTTACCATCCTCCACACAAACGACATTCACGGAAATTACCTGCCAAAAGAAGAAGGTATAGGTGGATTCAAAGCCC
>CAZWZR010000261.1:0-2221 GCA_964638365.1 uncultured Thermotogae bacterium
TTGGCCTAATCTTTTAACCATCACCCAGTGGGTGAGATGAAGAAGTTCATACAACAGAAGTAATTTTCTTTTGTATTCTGTTTTAGAAGATGGTCTTAAACGAGAGAATAGTTCAACTGAGGCTTAATTAAGAAGCTGTCTAGTTTATAATCGCTCGGTTTCCCATTCTGGATTGATCGGGGGATGGAGGTTAAATCGTTGATTTATTGTTATAGTGATCACAATATATAATTATACGGACTGGGCTAACCGTTGTATCGTGGAGATAGTTTATAGTTTTCCACTAGAAGTTATATAGAGCGAGGAATCCTCACCGTGAAAAAAACTGAAGTACTGGAAGAAATCGAAGAAAGGATTATTTTTCTGGATTACGAACCGGGTGAAAAGCTAAGAGAGGCCGAGCTGCAGGAAGAGTTCGAGATTGGTAGAACTCCTCTGAGGGAGACGCTAATAAAGCTGGAAAGCAAAGGTTTGATACGGTCCGTACCTCGGAGTGGGACACACGTGTCTACCGTAAGCCTTGAGGAGTTGCGGAACGCTTATGAAGTCAGAAATTACCTGATCAGGATAGCCGGAGAGAAGGCAGCGAAAAAGATCAACTTAAGTGATTTAAAGAGGCTCAAGGAACTAATTGGCGAAATGCAAACCGAGGACGATCCACAGGATATGATAAAACTTGACTTTCAAGCTCATGAGCTAATCAATCAAGCCACGCAGAATACGATATTGACTGACAAGCTCCGAAAGCTCAGACAGCAGACTTTTCGTGGCTGGGCTGCTCCTAACTTCAACGGTTGCATGGAGTCTTTTACGGACGAATTTAGCAAAATAGCGGAATCACTGTCTGAAGATGACGGGAAGAAAACCGGAAAGTTACTTGCCGCTCATTTGAGGAACTTTCTCGATAGGTTGAGCAAAAAATTCATTACTACAGAACACGGAAGAAGGCGGGGAGAGTACAGTCAGGAACCAAAAAATTTCTGCTAAAAAACTACCACAAATTCAAGCAGGTTGACCTCCAAATTAGTTCTGGTAATTCTGTTGAAAAGATAACACCTGTTAATTACAGGTTAAACCTTAAAAGTCCGTTAAGGATAGAAATGTCATAAGCTACTGAATAGTATTTACATCAGTCGAAGGGAACCAAAAGATAATAATTTTAGAGCGTCTGGCAAATGAACAAGCGTATACCCGGTCCAATTGAAAGCTGGGTGTTTGTTTTTCTCGGATCATAGTATGTTTTCAATGGGGGCGTAGCTCTAACGGGAGAGCGCCTGGTTTGCACCCAGGAGGGTGTCGGTTCGAATCCGATCGCCTCCACCACCCACAGATGCGCACCGACCACAGGGGCGTGACAAACAACTTTTAACTAATTTCTGCCTCCCAATTTTTACATGAAATGGGACAATCAGGCGCATATTTACGGACAGAAAAATTCTCACTTTTCGAACTCATCCGAGCAAAATCCCCGCAAATTCACGGTCACTTGTAGTCAAGAACCCCGTCTCTTAAGGCGGGGTGCTTGACTCCCTGCCTGTTAAGTAGTTTCAGAGTCAATTGAATGAAATTTGCTAAATTCCTGCTAAAATATTTGTAATATAGGTGGCGGATTGTTAAAAACTTAGGAGACCTTTTAGAAATGGAAATCTATCTTGAGTAGATTTAACAACAGCTGATTTTCTTAAATAATAGATTACTATTGGTCGGGTAAATTAAGGAGTGAGAGCTTGAGGTAGGGTTTTCTGACATGGTTGCTGAAAGAAGATAACAGAAGCTGGGAGCTCGAGAGTCAAGAACCCCACCCCAAGGCACGGGGCTTGTAGAAAAACAAGTGGATACAGACTTAGATTTGAAAAACGAGAATTGACCCAGCACTCAATTGAGGAGAAGAACTTGGTTAAATTAGATGTACGTATCACTAAGGCTAACTTAGCCAGATTCAATGAACTTATTAAAACTTGACCAAGCATCAAAGCTCAATTGAGTGCTGGACAAACACCAGCCGATTCATCCCCAGGGCCAAGCCCTGAGGCTTTCTCGGCAAGTGTTTGTAAAGAACGGAAAGGTTGCCCATGTATTAACTTCTTACGTATTTAATAAACGAGGGGAGAAACAATGTATATGATAATAGTAGGGATAGGTGAAATCGGGAGTAGCTTGGTCGAGATAGCCAGCAAAGAAGCCAACGATTTGGTGGTCATCGAGGAGGATAGGGAAAAGG
>CAZWZR010000262.1:0-2204 GCA_964638365.1 uncultured Thermotogae bacterium
GATTTTCGAATCGAAGACGTTTTAATTTCGTTTACAATGATTTATAATCCCATGAAAATCTGTTCAGGAGGTACAAAATGAAACAACTGAAAAATAATCCTTCCAATCTTTTAGTGATCATTTTAGTAGGCCTTGTCTTGACGGCTTTTAGTTCCGCCGCTTTAGCTCAACCTGAGCCCGCAGAGGAAATACTTGATGAGGCACCCAGCAGGGACGAATACTCGGACTCTAACGCCGTGTATATGCTTGACAAAGGGGTTGTTAAGGTAACTAAAGACAACGAAAAATCGATAACGACCTCGGTCCGCGTCAAGGTCTTCAATAAGGAGGGCCGTCAGAGTTTCGGGGAGGTCAAGATCCCCTACGTCGCCGGGACGGGTGAGCCCGAACTCAATTACGTCAGGACTATCACACCCGAGGGAGACGTTATAGAACCCGATGAAGACGACATAAGGGATATCACGCCGGCCAGGTTATCGGATTATCCGATGTACTCCGACGTAAAGAACAAGGTCATCAGCATGCCTGGCCTGACAAACGGAGCGATTATCGATTATTCATACACACTGTCACCCGAGCGGTTCTTTTTAAAGGACGACTTTGCCTCCAACTGGCTCTTCAGGACGAAACAGCCGGTAATAAACTCCCACTACGAGGTCTCATTCCCCGCGGACATGGAAGTCAGCTGGACCGATTTCGGTGCGGACCTTCCACCTTCCGTCGAGGAAGAAGACGGCCGAAAGACCTTGAGGTGGAAAAGAAATGATCTACCCAAAATCAGTAAAGAACCGGCCATGCCGCCGATCCAACGGGTATCGGAAAGAGTTTTGGTGTCCTCCATCGATAGCTGGGATTATTACGCAAACGAATTTTGGGAACTCGCAAAAGGCCGGGCAGAGCCGAACGAAGCAATTAAACAGAAGGTAAACGAGCTGACCGAGGGACTGGAAACGAACGAAGAAAAAATCCACGCGATCTACAACTACGTCGCAACGAAGATCCGCTACGTGGCCATCGAGCTCGGCAGAGGGAGGATTCAGCCTCATAAGGCGAGCGAGGTCTTTCAGAATAAGTACGGCGACTGCAAGGACAAA
The DNA here is from genome assembly GCA_964638365.1 of uncultured Thermotogae bacterium. Classification (GTDB taxonomy): domain Bacteria; phylum Bipolaricaulota; class Bipolaricaulia; order M55B111; family M55B111; genus JAGXLP01. Next base: position 1,095 of record CAZWZR010000262.1, read on the forward strand.
GCAACTTTAATGATAAGTATGCTGGACGTAGCTGGAATAGATGCTTACAACGTATTGATCCTTTCGGGCTTAAACGCGGAAACCGACTTCGAACAATCACCTCCCGGAAAAGGGTTAAACCACGCGATAGTCGCCGTGGAGACGGACGAAGGTTTAGAGTTGATGGATCCGACCTGTGACGTCTGCCCATACGACTACCTGCCTTACACCGATCGCGGAAAGAAGGCACTGGCCATAGTACCCGGGGACGATGGAGTCAAGAAACTCGTGGAGACGGAAAGATTTAACCCGGACAGTTCAGTGATCAATGCACACCAGCAGATCCAAATTGGAGAAGAGGGAAACCTCGAGGCAGACATCGACCTCAACCACAGTGGGTACAATAGCTACTCACTCAAAAACTTTCTGGAATCCTACACCAAGAACAGACGAGAGCAGGTTTATAAGGGTGTTTTAAGTCAGCTGGAACCGGGTGCAAGACTTGAGAAATTTGAGGTTTCCGACCTCCAGGACGTAGACCAAAGGTTAAATATCGATCTATCCTATAAGAAATCGAGTTTCGCGGACAGTCTGGGGGATTCTTTGGTATTTCAAACACCGACAACCCTGAAAATACCACTCAACCGTAACTACGACAAAACAATCAGCCTATCAGTTAAAGAACGTAAATACCCTGTTCAGCTAGCACCAACCACTTATGACCTGACGGTCAAAATTTCCGTCCCCGAAGGCTCAGAGGTCGTGACACCCGAGGGAGTAAGCGTCGATACGGAGTGGGCTTCCTACGAATCAAGCTATGAAGCAAAAGACGGCATGATAGAAGTAAACAGGAAGTTCGTCAAGAAGAAGCCTTTAGTGCCACTAGAGGGCTACGCCGAATTTAAGGAAGTGGTAAATCGGATGAGCGAGGACAGGAACAAGAAATTTCAAGTGAAGTAACCGGTTCTGAGGGGGCATTTCAGCTGCGAATAATTGATCCGATTGAATTACAGGATCGATGATATATAATAAAGAAGATGGGCGAATGGCGCAGTGGAAGCGCACCTGACTCACATTCAGGAGGTCGCAGGTTCGAATCCTGCTTCGCCCACTTCTCTTATTTAATGTCCA
>CAZWZR010000263.1:0-2203 GCA_964638365.1 uncultured Thermotogae bacterium
TCTTCCTTTTCTTCTTTGAAGGTCCACACAAGCTTATAAAGAGAGTGGACTCCTCGACCCGTCCTGGACTCCACCTTCTCAATTAGGTTGGCACTCTGGAAGGTTTTTAAGGCATTCTGGATGGATTTGCGGCTGACCTCGAACTTATCGGCTAACTTGGACTGGTTTAGCTCGAAGGATCCGTCCTGATTGCCGACCCTTTTCTCGAGCCAGTGCCACAGATCCACCTTCACACCGCTAAATTTCTGGACCACGTTTGGAATGACGTAGTTGCCCAAAAGACACAGCTTACCGGTTGGAAATGTGACGGGGAGACGTTAGAATAAGAGTGGATATTGAAATTTAGTTTTTATTTATACATCTCCCCGGGTTGGAACCCTTAATTCCAATCCGGGTAAACTTTTTCACCCCCTAATACCCATATTTTTTATGAGCTTCATCTATCGGTAATATTTCTACAACTCGAACTTGTTTTTCCTCTTCCAAGATATAATAAAATGCTGTCCAAGTTCGCCCTATGTGTAATCTATAAATTTCCTCCCCATCAACCGTGACTTTTTCCTTATCACCTATTCCCTGGTCAGGATAGGGATTATTTTCTACTTTTCTTAAGTTGTCCTTACAAATACGCTTAGTTTTATCGTCTTGGGCGTCTAAGAATTCCTTTACTACTGGCTCCAGGTGTAATTTAAAGTTCGTCAAGAGGTATTAGTTCGTCCTCGTCTTTTTCTTTAGACTTTCTGACTTTCTCAGCCAACTCTTCTCTATTTGACTTCTGGATCAGTTCCCTAATTAGATCGTCATAACTCTGGCCAGCTTGTTTCATATTTCCCAACGTTCTCCAGGTTTCTGGTGTGACAGCGATTCTCTTCGTGGTTTTTGTAGCCATCTTTTACACCTCCCTCTAGTCAGCCTCAATAATATACTATAGATAACTTGTAAAGAATATCAAGCATGTGAACCATGAAGTACATCACTTTATAAAATACCGCTTGACCTTGACGAAAACTGTGCTAGTAAACTATTGTAAACCCCGTAAGCTACCACATTAAACTAGTAGATCGCACGGGTGTTAACGCATTATGCTCAAAATAAAGGAAGTTGCCGATCATCTAGGACTGTCCAAACCACAGGCTAGAAGACGTATAAAGGCTATTAAGGGCATAGTTAAAGAGGATAGTATCTCCAGGGGAGATCATAATAAGATATTAGTTAAACAGGACGCTTACCAACTACTTAAACAGCTTGAACAGCTCCGTAGACAGGGCAAATCAACTAAAGAGGCAAAAAAGATAATCAAGGAGGAACTTGGCAACGGTGATGGCGATGAAACTAGTGAGACCCATGAAACTGACCCCCTAAACCACAATGAACCGAACCAGTCGGATACCCATCAATCTAGTATAACACAGTTGGAGTTTGTAAAAGAGCAATACGAAAGAAGATTAGAAGAAAAGGCCGAACGAATTAGAGAGTTGAGGGAAGACAAAAAGCGCCTTCAAGAAAAGAACGATACGCTAGAGCAACGGCTACTCAAGGGAGAGGTAGAGAAAGAGGCGGAAGACGAGTTTAAAGAATTAGGACTAATCCAAGTAGTGAAGAAGTGGTTCACTACAAAGACGTAGAATTGTTAGCCTATCCTTATTATTATACCCCGCCGGGTCAATCGAAGCCGATTTCTCGGCCATTTAGGGCACGCCACCCCTAGATAGGCTATTATGGATATAAGAAAACCTCCCTGGCCAGTTCTTTTTCTGATGCTACCCCCTTGATTTAAAGAACTAAACCAGGGAGAACGAGCGGAAAGTACTTGGTGTCAACCGGTTGAGTATATAGTGGACTCCTACAAGTTGTCAAATCTAGGACTGACCGACAAGATATCAGGAGAGATGGTTACTGCTGAAGGGAGGCGGGGATCCAGGAGCTACCGGTAATGGTAGAAAAACGAGGGATATATACCCGCCTCCCCCAGTCAGACTCAAAAGGTAGAGTAACAAAGGCCAAATTATAAGTTAGCCTACCTATACGTTAAGCGCCCCTTGTATCGAGACAAGAACTTCTGGTGGGAAAGTCGGTCCAATTAATCACCGCAAGCGATGAACCTTGTTTTATCCGACAAACTCTCGGGAGTTGATCAAAGGCTCAAAGATCCCTATATTAATTGATGAACATGGATTAGAGCGGGAGGTAAACCAATGCCACC
>CAZWZR010000264.1:0-2197 GCA_964638365.1 uncultured Thermotogae bacterium
TCGTCTGAGCATAATTCTTATTCAGCCGAAAAACAGGGAAAATAGTTCCTGCAATTTCCGTTTAACCTGTTTCCCCGCCTCCATATACAGTCCGACAACGTAACCCAGAAAGCTGAGCCCCAGGATAAGCAGCACTATCTTCCAGTTAAAAAAGATAAACAGCAACGCAACCAAGAAACCAACAGCTGCACCGACAAATCTGGAATCAATTTCCATTGTTTTCTCCCTCGAATTCTATTTCAGCGGTCTCGTCGACCTCTGGCTCTTCTGCGGGTTTCTCCTCAATCTTGCCCTTACTCTCAACTCCTCTGGTGTAGAAATCCACCCTGCCCACGGACAACCCGGTTCTATCGTGGATCTTTTCCCGGAGAACTTTTTGAACCCGTTCACCCAGCTCTCCTATATCGGCCCCTGACTCGACTTTTGCATTCACTTCTATACTGACTCCGTCTCCCGATTGGGTTAGTTTCGTTCGAAACGAAGTCAAATCCAGATCGTCTTTAAGTATTTCGTTGGTAAGTTCCTTAACTGCATAATGGGATATATGGATGTTCCCAAAATCGCTTTCGTGAACGAAGGTTTTGTGTATCCGATAGGATATAATTAATTTCCGTAAAAAGTACAGGCCTACAAATCCGGACAGAGCACCAAGACCGTAGAGCAGCAGGGTTCCAGGCCTCCCGGCGAGAAAGGTTTGAATATCGTATTCCGAGAAAAACCCGAATCCATAACCGATAAATCCGGCAGCAATGACAAACCAGATAAAAACCAGCAAAACGTATGAAACCTGGACGAATTTATTCCTTATATTGTCCACTCTATTGCTCCTCTAAATCCCTAAGTTCGCCCTCTTCTCCTTCAAAAGCCAGGGCTGCCACGTCCACGTTTACCTCGCTCACATTTAGTCCGGTCATCTCTTCTACTTCTTCCTGGACATTATCCTGGACGCTTTCCGCCGTCTTGTGGACGGGGAAACCGTATTTGACCGCTATATTTACGTTTATCTTGACGTGCCCGTCTTCCAGATCAGTTTCCACAGTTTTACTGCTACCACGGTTAAAAACCGAAGAAATGCCCGACTTATCCTCTCGCTCAACCAATCCCTCAACTTCCATCGCCGCCACCGCTGCAATGGAAGTTATCACGTCCTTCGATATTTCGATCTCACCGAGCCCCATCGACGACCTGTACTCTTCTTCCATTAGTTCCTCCTTTCCCGAAAAGCTAACAGGTGAACCAAAAGAACTACTCTTTAAACGCGTTCGACGTACTCGTCCTTTCTCGAATCGACCTTTATAGTTGCCCCTTCCTTGACGAAAAGAGGAAGTTTCAGTTCGAGACCAGTTTCCAGGGTAGCGGGTTTTTCACCACCTGAAGCAGTGTCACCCTTAACGCCAGGTTTGGTGTCAGTAACCTCCAGTTCCACGAAAGTGGGCAGTTCAATAGAAATCAATCTCTGATCGTGAAACAACCCTTCTACCTCCAGGTTGTCCGTGAGGTATTTTACTTTATCGCCCAGCTGGTCTTCAAGAATCTCGAACTGTGAATAATCTTTCTGGTCCATAAAGTTATAGCTTTCGCCGGAACTGTAGAGGAATTTCAGCGGCCGTTTATCAAGGTATGCTTTCTTTATCTCCTCTTTTCCTTTGAAGGTTTTTGAAAGAACCTTTCCCGTATCAAAGGACTTCAGCTTAACTCTCGCAAAGGCGTCCCCGCGCCCGCGCTTCGAATGTTCGTATTTCTCTATACGGTAAAGCTCACCCTCGTACTCTACGGTCATACCTTTCGACATATCCGAAACCGATAGTCCCAAAGACCTCCACCTCCATTTAAAACTTTTAAAACATTTGGTTTAATCCCATTGATCGGTACAAACTTCTATATTATTATAATTACACTGGATCATTTTATCATCCTTCAGATGTCAATTACGCTGGGATTGTGTAACATAATTTTTGATCATGAAGATGCATGGCAATACGGGTTTTCAGTGCTCGGGACCCGTTAGCAGATCTGGCCCAGTATCAAGAGCTGGTTTAGCTAAAAAATTCATTACAATCTGGAAGTTCTACAAGTTCATCAAGTATTACTTTATTAGGTTGAAAGCACAAATTAAACAATAGCTACTGGTTGAGGAATTCATGAGAAAAATCCACTCAAAGCCAGTAGGTACGAAACTTATACAACTCAGACCTAA
>CAZWZR010000265.1:0-317 GCA_964638365.1 uncultured Thermotogae bacterium
TATTCTACGGCAACCGTCTCGCGTGTTTTAAACAACCCGGAGAAGGTCTCCGAGAGCACACGCAGAGAGGTGTTAGAAGTTATCGGGGAAGTAGATTATGAACCCAGCCAGTTGGCCAGAAATTTCAGCCAAAGTACGTCAAATAACATCGCCCTCTTCGTTTTCGACTTGATGAATCCTTTTTTCATCAATCTGGCAAAAGAGATGAACGAGATAGCCTTACAACACGGTTACACTTTGATGATCTGTGATACAGAAAACAAAAAGGAGCGGGAGGTCGAGTTCATAAACCACGTAAGCCGAAGTAAATTCGCTGG
>CAZWZR010000265.1:327-2168 GCA_964638365.1 uncultured Thermotogae bacterium
CGCTGGCCTGGTTCTTACTGAAGGGGTATTTCAGGAACCACACGGAAAGTTCGACCAGAATTGCCCAATTGTGTCCACGGATAGAGTTATACAGTCCGAGAGAGATGCCCCGATAATCACCTCCGAGAATCGATCAGGTGCGAAGAAAGCTACCGAATACCTGGTAAACTTGGGTCACGAAAAAATTGGATTTATCTCAGGACCTGATGGAATAAGCACTGCCAGAGATAGGAAAAGTGGTTACCTGGATATAGTAGAAAAATACGACTTACCCGTGGACGAAAGATACATTTTTGCGGGCGATTTTAGGAAACAAAGCGGCATTGACGGCCTGGAATATTTCATCTCCCTCGAAGAAACCCCTACGGCTATTTTTTGCAGCAACGACTTGATGGCGGAGGGACTGCTCTCGCGGGCCTTTTCCCTAAATCTTTCCATCCCGGAGGACCTTTCCGTTATGGGCTTTGATGGCGTTTCCGACAACCTTTACTTCGATCTGACTACCATCGAACAGTCAACTCAGGAGCTTGCGGAGGAAGCAATGGACAGTCTGTTTAAGGAAATAAATGGCGAAAGAGGGAAAAAGACCAAAAAGATTCCGGTCGAACTAAAAGTAGGTGAAACATGTCAAAAAAAATAAGACCAGCGGGTGGTGCCTTAAATGGCTAACTTATTGGAAATGGAAAACATAACCAAAACGTTCCCTGGAGTGAAAGCCCTGGATAACGTCCAGTTTGAGCTTACAGAAGGTGAGACGCACGTCCTCCTCGGTGAAAATGGGGCTGGAAAGTCTACCCTGATAAAGGTTCTCTCGGGGGCTTACCAGCAGGACGAAGGCAGCGTAAAGATACATGGGAAGAAAGTAGATATCGAAAACCCTGTAGACGCTTTCTCCTACGGGATAAACGTAATTTATCAGGAATTCAACCTCGCTCCCAACTTATCGATATTCGAAAACATCTACCTGGGTAGGGAACTAACTGCTGGAGCGGGTTTTGTTGATAAAAGCAAGGCCAAAGAAGAAACTCGAAAAGTAATGGATTTTGTCGGCCTGGACAAGAATCCCTCAATTAGGGTCAAAGATTTAACCGTGGCCCAGCGTCAACTGGTGGAGGTATGTAAAGCGCTGGCTTTCGAGGCAGAAATAATCGTGTTTGACGAGCCGACAGCTACTTTGACCGATAACGAAACGGATAGGCTGTTTGAAATCATAAAAGACCTAAAAGAGGACGGTCTAGGTATAATTTATATCTCCCATAGGCTGGAGGAATTTAAAGAAGTGGGGGATAGAGTCACTGTTTTGAGGAACGGAAAATACGTAGATACCGACAAGCTGGCAAATTCCGACAAGGAAGAACTGATAAGCATGATGGTGGGAAAGGAATTAGGCGAAAGAGAGCGTAGAGAAAGCACGGAGTCAACAGGACGATCCGTTCTGAAAGTAGACAACCTGCACTACAACGACGAAGTAAATAATGTTTCCTTTGTGTTAAAAGAACAGGAAATTCTGGGGATAGCTGGCCTGGTAGGATCCGGTAGAACGGAACTTGCAAAAACCATAATAGGGGAATACCCCAAGGACGAGGGAAGCATTGAGCTTCACGGAGATAAAATAGTCTACCTCAGCGAGGATCGAAAAGATGAAGGTCTCTTTCTCGGCCATAGTGTGAAGAAAAACATTACCATTTCCTCACTACCAAAAATCCAGAAAAAAGGCCTACTAAGCAACGAGAAGGAAGAGGGCGTATGTCAGAATTTAATAGAAAAACTCAATATAAAGACACCTTCCAGCGAAACCAAAACCGTCTCCTTAAGCGGAGGCAACCAGCAGAAAGTCGTCG
>CAZWZR010000266.1:0-2152 GCA_964638365.1 uncultured Thermotogae bacterium
GCCAGGTACCTCGTGTCAAGTTAAATTAACCAGCCGATTCCTCTCCAGGGGGTGCCCTGGGGCTCCAGCACTTACTTGGCACTGAGTATTCGTATGTAGGTTTTCTTGCGAATGTAGAGTGCCGAGTTAGTGCTGGAGGTCCTCGGCTAATTTTGGTGAACAGTCAGGGGTTTCCTGTAAGTTCTCATCTAAAGAACCGGGGAGTTAAGATATATCCAGAACGTCCAGGCTCAGACAACTTGCCTCGCAGTCGAGTGTATCCGCCACACTCGGTTCCGTTCTCCCCTCGTCCCCGGAGATCAGTTCCTTCACGTACGTCCCCGCTTCGGTTTTGGTCGTCAACTCCAGATTTTTCCTTCCCAGCTCCTCCCAGTGCAGCCAGTACACTTCCCGCTTCCGGACTTTATCCGCCCTTCTGTGAGAAACCCGGCAGGGAGTTCTCTGCTTTATCTTACCCGGTATGGAGGAAAGCTTTTCCAGCGGAAGTTCTTTAGTTTTTCTAGATAGTTCGACTACGGTACGGTAAGTTTTATCGGAATCCTCGGTTTTGACCACTTCCACCCTTGATTTCTCGGCCTCCTCCATGCCAAACACTCCCACCTTTGATTGGGATCGGTTTAACTCCGTTTGAATAAGACTGGGATCCAGACTCCTCTTCCTGGGTTCCTTCAGCTCCAGTATGAATTCCCTCCTGCCGAAACACCTGGCATCTACATCCTCTCTGCCGGCGCCGTGGAACTTGGCTTCGGCGGCGTCGGTGGCTTCGATAAACGGGTCCTGTATTATTTCCTGAACTGACTCCTCGTACTTCTTTCCGGTATAATCGCACTTCTCACAGCCCCGTCCGCCGCATTCATTGCAGTGCCAAACGGTTTGCGGTATACCACGAACGTACTTGTTGTAACGCCCGTAGAACAGGAGCGAGTTTACCTGAAGCTCCACCCGGTGATTCCTTAAATCCAGCACCGGGTTCACGTCCGGGCGCTCGAAGTCGGCCTCCACACCGAGGTCCTCCTGGACCTTCCTTCCGACCAGACGGTTTAATTCGGATTTAATCGGTCTAGCGTACCTATCCCCATAATCCTCCCATAGCTCCTTTTCCCGGCGTTCGACATCCCGAGGTATCCTGCTCCCTACAACCAGGGTATCTATCTCGTAAGAAGTGAGTTTGCTTTCCACCATATCCACGTACTCGTCCAGGTTGCGAAACAATCCACCACATAGTGCATAATCCCCATGGTCCGGGGAGCCCTCTGGCACGTTATCCTTGGTGAAGGAGTCCTCGGTCGGGTCGTCCAGTTCTCTGACTATCATTCCCCTTTCGTAGTTCTCCAGACCGTGGCCAAGCTCACCAAACTGTCTACCAAGGCAACGATCACAGAGGTCCTCTTCGAGCAGGGCATCTCTTTTTTCTTCAATTTCCATATTTCTCACCGGTATTTTTTAAATTATAGACCTTGCGAAGCTCGAATTCAGCGCAACGACCGACTACCGCAAAATGAGTTTAAGATATTACTGTTTCCCGAACCGTTTCCATGGAGTCCTCAGCTTGACCTCGACGCCGGACTGAATTACCATCAGTTACCGCCGTAGAATCGACTACTGGATAAGGTTCCCGAAAGCCAATAAGAAAACGAGGGTTGGCAAAGCTACCTGTTATGTTAATTCACTATTTTCCCCGGCTGTACGAATTTTTCATCAATTCTATCCACCCGCCGGATCGTTATGACCTGGCCGGGAATATTATCGAGAACGGTTCCGTTCTCGATATTGGTTGTGGAACCGGTCTCCTTGCGGACCACCTTTCTCCTGGAGCAACTTATCAGGGAATAGATTTGAATACGAGGTTACTTAATTACGCCCGGGGGAAAGGGCTTAACGTAAGCAGGATGGATTGTAAAAACGTAAGTAGCTACCCCGAAGTCGACGTTTACTTTATCTGTGACCTCCTTCACCACATAAATCCGGATCACAGGAGTTTTATCAGAGAGCTTATAAAAACTTTTCCCGACAGCACCGTCGTCGTCTGCGAGCCTTACGCTCGGGGAAGCTGGATTTACAGACAGGTGGTTAAAATCCTCGATTACGACTACGTGAATGGTATCTGGCGGCCGGACTGGTACGAAAAGAAAGAGCTTTACCGGTTCCTGGA
>CAZWZR010000267.1:0-2143 GCA_964638365.1 uncultured Thermotogae bacterium
CTCCGGAGAAGTAATAGGCGTACCGCATGGAAAAGAGATCGATAAGAGCGGCAAAATAGGGCAGGGTCGAGAGCAAGGCCAGAAAAAAGGGGGAGGCCCCGTTGACGATGGAAATTGCAACCGACCTCTGAGTAACGTTCTCCTCGTGCACGGAATCCTCCAGATCGGAAAGCATAGTACTCTGGAGCTTTTTGAATTCCTTTAACCTCTCTGCTTTTTCGGTTATGTAAGCTCCGGAGACCCCGGATACGCCGAGCGCTATCGCGGAACCCAGGCAGGACGTAATCAGCACCTTCGGGTTTGCCACCTGGGTCGAGTATGATCCCGCCGTGATACCGAGTACGGTCAGAATCCCGTCGAACCCGTTCAATACGAAATAACGCCTGGCGATTTTCCAAAAATCCTCGCTTTTCAGACTTTCGAACACTGGTTTTCCCTCCCCTCGGAATTCAGTTCCGCTCTCATCATAGGACTAATTCCTCCTAAATCCAACACCCGTAATAAGGGAGTACAATCTTCCAACCAGATTTCTTACGAGGCTTTAATTTGCAGAGTTTATAAATCTTTGTTATATTTAAGCGATTGCGCAAACGTTTGTGGAGGAGATAGCAAATGGCTACCATGAAGGACGTCGCAAAACTTGCCGACGTATCGGTTACCACAGTTTCTCACGTAATCAACGACACAAGGTACGTAAGCCCCGAACTCACACAACGGGTAAACGAAGCCATAGAGGAGCTAAATTACCGTCCGGACCCACTGGCACAGGGTTTAAGCAAGGGGAAAAGCCAGACGATCGCTCTGGTCGTCTCGGACATAGTAAACCCTTTCTTCCCTCAGGTCGCTAGAGGTGTGGAGGATTGCGTGCGAGAGAACGAATATAGCCTTATACTGACGAACACTGATGAAAACCCAGACCAGGAAAAACATACTATTTCACTTTTACAATCTAAACGCGTAGATGGCTTCATTATTTCACCCACTCGCTCAGGAATAGACAATTTGAAAAGTTTATTAAATGAAGGATTTCCTATAGTGTGTATTGATAGGGAGGTCCCGGAATTACAAGTTGATCAAGTCTATACTAATAATAGAAAAGGAGCTTACGAGGCCACGGAACATCTAATCAAGCAGGGGCACGAGAAAATTGGTATTATTCTAGAACTCACCGAAATTTCGAGCTTCTCCGAGAGGGTTGAGGGGTATAAAAAAGCTTTGCAGGACCACAGTATAGAAATTAATGAAGATTACATAAAAAAAGCCGGACTGTAAGTGGAGGGCGCTTATACTGCCACCAAATCCTTACTGGAAAACCATCCTGAGATTACGGCAATTTTTAGCACGAATAATTTAATAACTGAAGGTGTCTTGAAGGCATTCAAGAAAGCAAACGTTAAGTTCCCAGAAGAAGTGGCTCTAGTCGGCTTTGACGATCCTGAGTGGGCTGGCTGCTTCAACCCGAGTATTACATCAGTGGCCCAACAACCTTATGAAATGGGCTATAAGGCATCTACTCTTCTATTTGAAAGAATCAAGAACAACAAAAACGAACTTGAAAGCAGAGAGATAGAATTTGGTCCGACACTCAAGATCAGGGAATCGAGCGTTGGATAATTTTGAGGTTTTTATTTGCTCCGGATGGAAAATCAATATCGAAGGAAAAGCGAATGCCCAACAAATTTTTGGGTCGCTATGAATAGGTAAAGTAATTGGGATTTTCAGATATTGGAACCCACTAAATGAATTACAACTTGTTTAATAATAAAAAATATGGGGGGTGAAAAATCACCAGTAAGATTAACTACAAAATAACAAAACTTGGGTTCTTTATTTCGCCAATAAACCTTTTGAGAGAAAATGAGAGGGTTAAATCAAAAACTCCATAGGGGGTTATATGAACACTTCTAAAGTAATAACCAGGAATATAATTTCCAGCTTAATCATATTTGTTCTGTTAATAAGCTCTTTCGCTCTGACCTCATTCGGGCAAGAAGACGTAACAGAAGCGAAAGTAGTAGATTTCCTCAAAAATGAAGTCGGTAACTGGAGTAATGCAAAATCAATTTTGTCCAAAGCAGATATTGAAGCGCCCGAGGGAGGATTTCCGCTACCCGCTCCTGAAGAAGACTTCACCGTACCATTA
>CAZWZR010000268.1:0-2127 GCA_964638365.1 uncultured Thermotogae bacterium
CCACCGGGAGCTCTTGGATTTAATTGACGATATTAAGGAAAGACGCGGGGAGCACGATTACCGGCTCGTGCGGGGAGTATTGTCCAATTAGCCCCACAACTTCTTCGACCTCTCCCTACTTCAACAACTCAAATTTGCGTATTTGTATCGTATACAATACAATAATTTTAGCGGAAACCTGGACTATTATATGCCTACAATAGTTGAAGAAGGCGAATACAAGTTTATCATCCATACTCACGAGCTGCCGTACGAACCGCCCCATGTTCACGTAAGGTTCGGGGGAGAGGAGGTCCGAATTAACCTGGATAGTGGTGCCTTTATGGAAACTCCCCCGGGAGGAAGAGAAAGGGAAATTATGGACATCTACGGAAAACACGTAAGTGCCATAAGAAAAGAGTGGGATAAGATACATCAGGCATAACACGAGGAGGTATACAGGTGAGCACTAAGGTAGTTAAGTTAAGCCAAGCTAAACAGATGATGACCTACCTCGAGATAGATAAAGAGGAGAGTCGAATCCTGGTTCGGTTTGCCGACGGAAAAGAGGGCTGGGTACCAATAAAAGATATAGAGGGGGACTCTCCCGAAAACAGGCTCAACCTGGATAAGGTGGCATTACCCAATCCTCACGAAATAGAAATAGAAACTCAGGAGGGCGAAACCGTAAAAGTACCCTGGGACTTCGCCCGTCACTATTGTGACACAAGTTATAAAGCTAAAGAAATAGAGCAAAGAGACGAAGGTAGATCCATATTGGGTGAAAGGATTGTTAGTATTCGTAAAAAACAGGGATTAACCCAGGAGGAGCTATCCGACCTCGCCGATGTGGGTCGGGTAACAATTAGCCGAATAGAAAACGGCGAACAATCTCCTCGATACATAACACTTGAAAAGATAGCTCAAGCGCTTGATGTTTACCTCAGTCAACTCACAAGCGAAGGCCACAATATTTAATCATAATCTATTTACCCAGCAGGGGCTTTTAACCACTCTCTGATAACTTGCCACAAAGATTTACCTTTTAGTTGGTTTTCATCTTTAGCAGCTGGTAATAGTTGCTGGATTTGTTGATCTTTGTGCTCTAGTTGCTCCCTTAAGAATTTGACCTCCTCCCTCAGTATCTCGATAGTCTCTTCTTTATCCTTCGAGTCAGCTTTATGGCCAGTTTCAGCGACCGTAGCTATCGAGTTATCCTTTTCCTCTTCAGTAGTATCGAGATCCTTCTCGATTTCATCCAAGCCAGTTTCAAGCGAAAGCCCACTGTCTTCGTATTCCTTCAACTGCCGGAGTAAGGTTAAACCTTTTTCTGTGACTATGGTTTTATTACGCTTGCCAGTTTCAGATATTCCTTCAAAACGATTACTAAGCTCGTTCACTCTATTCCTAATCTGCTCGTAAGACTGGCCAAGAAGGTCTTCAAGATCCTTGAGTGAGTACACGATAGCAGCACCTCAAAAGTGAGAATAATCTACATTGAAGCTGAATTGAAGGAAAAAGTTGCCCTGAGATTGTGAGAAATGTCTATACTCACGAAAAGGTATTATTATGAGCACAACTAGGGATATCTACTTAATTATAGCTTGACTCAGCGCTTTATATCTGATAATTTATTATTAGGTGAGCGAAGTCATGCCGACAAAAACCGAGCTTATAGACAGACTGGAAAACGTTCGAGAAACCAAAGATCTTCCTAAAGCCCGATTCGGGCCGGAGGAACTTGAGGTGGCAGCAGTAACTTACCGTAAGTGGACTTACGGTGAAACGGAACCTAGTGGCGAAAATATGCTGAAAATTCTAGATTATTTAAAGGAAAACGAAAAAATAAATTAAGGGGTGAAATGGTTAACCCGGATTGGAACTAAGGATTCCAACCCGGGGAGATGTATTAGAGTAAAATAAATTTCTATATCCACTCTTATTCTAACATCTCCCCGCTATTTTTCAAACCGGTTAACTGTATCTTTTGGGGAATTGTGTCATTCCAAACGTGGTACAGAAATTTTCTGGTGTAAAAGTCTCCCTCTGGCACTGGCTTGAGGAGGAGATTGGTAATAAAAACGGGGCTTTTGAAATAAACCAGACTGAATTAGCCGAAAAGTTCGAGGTAAGCCGCAAATCCATCCA
>CAZWZR010000269.1:0-2121 GCA_964638365.1 uncultured Thermotogae bacterium
CATTAAATAATTTTATGACTCACTTAGAAGTCACGAAATGGACTACATCCCCGTCCCGAATTTCATAGTCCTCTCCTCGGCGTTTCAACAACCCGTCCTCCTTGGCTCCCTTTACATCTCCGTGTGACAGAAGTTCATCGATGGATACTACTTCCGTGTGGATGAAGCCCTCGGCGAAATCCGAGTGGACCCTGGCGGCTGCGTCCAGAGCGGTGGAACCTTCTTTGATGGTCCAGGCTCTGACCTCCGGACCATCCGTCGTGTAAAAGGTAACGAGGTCCAGCAAGTCGTACCCGGTCCTGATTAACCTGTCCAGGGCGGATTCTTCGAGCCCCCACTCCTCAAGGTAGTCGTCCATTTCCTCTTTCCCCAGATCTAGCTCCCTTACTTCGGCCTCGATCTCCCCGTTTATCGCTAGAACTTCCGCATCGTCATTTCTGGCCTGTTTTTTAACTTCTTCTAAACAGCCCTCAGGGGGGTCCTCGCTGACGTTCGCCACGTAAAGTACCGGTTTGGCGGTGAGAGGGGAAAGGCTTTTTAGTTCTTCCTGTTCGTGAGGTGAGAGCTCGTGATTCCGGATAGGGATTCCCGCCTCTAGATCGTCCCTCAGTTTTTGGTACATTTCTTTCAGCTGGTCCTTTTCTTCGTCCAGACTGCTGAGTCGGTTTTCAACCGTTTCCAGGTCTTTGAGGAGTAATTCGGCCTTAATCGTCTCTATTCTATCGACCGGTTCCCCGTCTACTTCCATCGGGACGTCCGAATTTTCAAAACACCTGACCACGTGAACAAGGGCGTCAACCCCGCGAATCTCAGCCAGGAACTGGTTACCGAGCCCTTCACCCTGGTGGGCTCCTTCAACCAGACCGGCCAGATCGTAGAATTCGATGTCAGTGTAGACCTTTTCCTTGTCTGGAAATAGCTCGGCGAGTTGATCGAGCTTCTGGTCCGGTACCTTCACCGTACCGACCTGGGCCTCCGTCGTGCAAAAAGGATAACCCTCCACGTCCGCCCCTGCGGCGGATAAAGCGTTAAATAAAGTCGATTTGCCGACGTTCGGCAGGCCGAGAAAACCACAGTTAAACCCCATTATTCCCACCTCCAGGGTTAGTAATCATGCTTGATATCAACTGTAAACTGAATACTAGATCGTCTCGAGCGTTACGTCGCTACTGGAACTAACTGACCCCTCGACTACGGCGACGTTCATGCTCGTACCGTAAGCGGATGACGTAAATATCGTAATGCAGCGCCCGTCGAACATGTGCGTGGGTACGTTCGGCTGGTGAGACCTAACGAGGACTTCCTTTTCCAGTTGATCCATTTTCTGGTTGAAGTAATCGGATCCCAGCTGCGGTCGACCGAAACCGCCCCCCAGGATGTAACCTTCTACCTCGTTCAAATCACCCCAGGTAATCTTCTCCCAGTCCCCATCGCCTCCGTCGATCCCATCTATATCCTCCAGATCATTAACGTCCGGCAGGGCTCCATGTGTTGCTATCAGATTATCCCAGGAAAAGGCAAGGGGGAGTTGCGCCAACAGATCCTGGTACCTTTCCCGCTCGCCCGGAGAAAGATCATTCCAGAAGTTGACCGGACCAAATTCCCTGTACTTCATTCCCTCGTGATTACCCTGTAACAGGTAAAGACTATCCGGATTGTCAAGTTTCTTCTCCAGTAAGTAATTAATATTTTCTTCGGATTTCGGCCCTCTGTCGACGTAATCTCCAAGAAACGTAATTGTCGTCCCTGGTTTCTGGTAGCGGTCGAATACTTTTCTGGTGGACTGAAGATCGCCGTGCGTATCACCGACTAAGACAAGCCTGTCGAGCTTCTCCGGAGTTACAAGGTTTCCTTCGGCCTCGAAGATACCGCTTAACTCGTCGAAGTTAACTTTCATAGCACATGATTTTAGTTTAGATAGGAGTATAGTACAAATTGTAAAGATGGTAAAATGGGACGAACGGTAACCCGTGACTACTTTTCCGAAGCGGAGAAAGTCAACATGGGATCGAGTAAATCCCTTAGCCCGTCCCCTGCCAGGTTGAAGACGGGCACTGTAAGGACAATGGAAATCGCCGGAAATATAGCAGGACACGGGGACAAAGACATGAAGGTCTGGGC
>CAZWZR010000270.1:0-2116 GCA_964638365.1 uncultured Thermotogae bacterium
GTGACTATAGGGGGCGAAACCGAATTTGAGAGTCCTTATCCGGAGTTATCTCTTGCGTTGGGAGTGAATTGGACTGTTGGATCTTAATCTCATTTCTTTGACCACTGCAATTCTTCGATAGGCGGGGCTTTCTAGCCCCGCTGTGGTGTTTGGTCTAAATCATAGTTTTTGCGCTCTGGTCAATACCACCTACTTGTTACCGAAGGAAATTGGACAATACTTCGACCGAACTCAACATCGGGGGTAGAAACCCCCCGACTATCGCATGTTTTGTACTCTAGTCGAGTAAGTAGGTGAAATCATTTAACCAACACTAATTCGATAACTAAATACTAGTTCCTATGGGGTGTTCTCTTTAATCTCACCCCCACCTTGTTCCTCCCCCGTCAAGGGGGAGGAGAAGTTGCTAGACTGGGGTTTCTCTGGATTGAAGTTATGACACTAAAAATAACAAGGCGATCTTATGATGGTGAAAGAATTGTGAGTGGTTGAGATTGCTTTTCTACAAGCCTCGTCCCTTGGGGCGGGGTTCTTGACTGAATTATTGCTTCTCGTTTTGTGAACTAGTATTTCGGGGGGGATACGGACTGGCTGGAATTGCAGCCTTTTTCTCTTTATATTTAACGAAAAGTGCATGAGTCTTCCGTAACTTCCCGCGAGGGTCTATCACCGCTTTTTTTGTTGGGGTCTGCTCGCCCATTTCGGTCTATCGGAGGGTTATTATGAGGAACTTTGAGGACAAAAAGCAGTGGACGGTATCCGCCCTTATGTATCTCGGTCTGGGGGCAGTGGTAATGCAGTTCCGCGGGGCGATGCTGCCCAATTTTCAGGCGGAGTTTGGAGTGTCGGAATCACTGCTTGGCCTTGTCTCCCCTGCGGGCACTATCGGTTTTACGGTGATAGCCCTGACTACCGGCATGGTTGCTGGACGCGTGGATATCAGGAAGTACATTCAGATTGGTGCCCTGCTCACCGCCGTAACCACTTTCTTTATTGGTCTGGCACCTTTTTATTCCCTCTTCCTGGCAGCGATTGTGCTGAGGGGTATGGCCGGTGGCATGCCGGGTGGCCTGACCAGACCGATTCTCAGTCATCTCTATCCCGACAGCAAGGGTAGAATTTTCAACATCC
The DNA here is from genome assembly GCA_964638365.1 of uncultured Thermotogae bacterium. Taxonomy (GTDB): domain Bacteria; phylum Bipolaricaulota; class Bipolaricaulia; order M55B111; family M55B111; genus JAGXLP01. Next base: position 1,132 of record CAZWZR010000270.1, read on the forward strand.
ACGAGGCCGTCTGGGCGTTTGGGGCAGCCTGCGGACCCCTTGTGGCCAACCTGGTGCTCCGTTTTGCGGACTGGCGAATGGGTTACTACGTGCTTGGGTTGGCATTTGTGCCGATTTTCCTTTTCATGTTTACGACGTCCGATTTTCCTGCGAAGATAGAGGAAGAGCCCCTTACCTGGGACCAGTTTTCCGAAATAATTAGCCATCCCGTAATTCTCGCCGTTGGAGCTGCCCTGTTTTTGAACGTTGGTGTTGAGGGTGGCTTCTTCACCTGGCTCCCATATTACCTATCGCAAACCCTGCCTCAGAGCGTAGCTAACTTTGCCCTGACCGGATTTATCGGAGCTTACGTTCCGGGACGCCTGCTCAACAGTTACCTGTCCGAAAAGTTTTCCTATACGACGCTTATCCTGGCTGCCGCAGTGATAATCATATTACTGTTGGGAGTGACCTTTTTTCTCGTCGGAGGCTACGGGCAGATCGCAACCATAGTGGCGATCGGTTTCTTCATCTCTACGGTCTTTCCGAATCTCTTTTCCCTGGCCGCCAAGACCTATCCACAGCATAGTGGTCCTATCAACGGTCTGGTAATGACTTTCGACCCTTTGGGCATATCGGTCATGCCCGTCTTGATGGGTATAATCGCGGATAGCTTCGGAATCGAAATCTCCATGAGGTTCTTGATTTTGCCGATGATAGGCGTGGTGCTCACGGTCGCAATACTTCGGTTGAAAGTCAGCAAGAAACTGGACGTTTCCAGTTAGTGATCTCATCTAAACGCCGAACTTTTACGAAAACCCGGTAAAATAAAAATTGGAATTGAAGAAAGGGTATGAAAAGAACTGGTGCCGAGGCCCAGAGTCGAACTGGGGACACCCGCCTTTTCAGGGCGGTGCTCTACCGCCTGAGCTACCTCGGCACGTTTACTTCTAGTATTGAGAAGAAATAACCTGGCGGGGACGACCGGATTTGAACCGGCGATCTC
>CAZWZR010000271.1:0-2092 GCA_964638365.1 uncultured Thermotogae bacterium
GACATTCACGGAAATTACCTGCCAAAAGAAGAAGGTATAGGTGGATTCAAAGCCCTGTCTCATTACGCTTCGGAAGCCCGAAGTGAGTCGGAGGGCCCGACTTTTCTGTTTGACGCCGGAGATGTAATGACCGGAACGCCCCTGACTCAGATAGAATTCCATGGTGCCAAAGGCGGGGCAGTGTTCGAAATGATGAACTTCCTGGGCTACGACGCCTGGACCTACGGCAACCACGCTTTCGACCTGGGCCAGGAGAACGCCAAAGCCATCACCGAAGTTGCCCGTTTTCCCACGCTAAACACCAACATCGTTGATATCGAGAGCGGCGAGCTCTTTGCCGGCCAGCCCTACACGGTAGTTGAAAAGGAAGGTATGGAAGTAGGGGTACTCGGCTCGATGGAGGCCATCTTCAAGCAGGAAATACTGAAAGAAGCCACGGAAGGCTTGAACGTACTGCCCGTAGTGTCGGCGGTCAAGCCCTATGCGGACTTCCTCGAGGACAGGGTCGACTTGGTCGTCGTCCTGTCTCAGATGGGCTGGGAGGAAAGCAAAGAGATCCTGGACGAAGTGGAATCAGTTGATGTAGTACTGGCCGCCACGCATCCGGAAGAGACCTACATGACGGACGATGGACGGGTGTTGCACAGCACCAACGAGGGAGACACCAGCCTGGGTTACCTGGAACTAAACGTCGATAACGGAGAAATTACACAGGCTGACGCCGGGATCTATGAACTCAACACTGAAAACATCTCTCCTGATCCGGTAGTGGGTGCGATGGTGGACCAGTTTGAGGCAATGGTCAGCGCCCAGCTTGACATGGTTATCGGGTCCACGGCCTGTGAGCTCGTACCGAATAATACCGAGGAAAGCAACCTGGGTGACTGGGAGACCGACGTAATGCGCTGGAAGACCGGAACGGATATAGCATTTGAGAATTCCGGCGGTATTCGCAGGAACATTCCTGAAGGTGAAATAAGCAAGAGAATCATTAACGAGGTCGCACCTTTTGGCAATACCCTGGTTACGTTCGAGTTAAAAGGCAGTCAGCTGAAGTCAATATTTGAAACCGGCGTAGAAAGAGGCGGCGACAGACTGGAAGTTTCCGGAGTTACTTACAAAGTAGATTCGGACAAACCAGAAGGAGAAAGAGTCATGGACATCATGGTCCACGGAGAACCCTACGACCCCGACGCTACCTACTCGATTACCACGAACAACTACGTTGTCGGCCAGGCAGAGGACAAGTACTTCGGATTTCCCGTCGAGGAATTCCGCAACACTTACATCAAGCGGGCTTCTACACTGATAGAGTGGCTCGAAAAGAATGGAACGATAGGTGAAGAGTACTGCGAGCCCCAGGGCCGGATTCAGGAAGTAGAATAATTTAATCAAATTTTGAGTTGCAATGAAAAGGGGCAGCTGGAAGTACCAGCTGCCCCTTTTTCTCATTAAGGATAAATTTTTATGAGTGTGCATTTAATTTTATTTGAAAAAACATTATAACGCTCAATTCCTCCTTTCAGGTTCGGGATAACATCCCTACTCTTCTCTTATATATCCTTTCTAGAATTGCGTTAACTCTTCCGGGGATTTTGCTTTGACTAAACTCGTTAATTTAGCTGTTCTATAAATTTCGCTTTTTGAGTGAACCCTGTTATAATGGACCTATCGCGCTATTTTTGCAAGCTCTTGACCTGCACCATAAATTTGCTTCCACTCAATACGTATAGCAAATAAATGATATAAACTTGACCGGAGCTGTTTCGGAGTCTCTGAAGAATTGGCCTGACCCGTCCGGAGGTGGCCGGTTATGGAGGACAAAAAGTACGATTTCGTAGTGGTTGGCTCTGGAGCCGGGGGCGCCACCCTTGCCAGAGAACTGAGCAAAAGAGGGAAAGAGGTTTTTGTTGTAGAACGGGGACCTGAGGGTCTAGAAATTGGAAGCTTGTGGGATTCTTTTGGGTTTTACGACATGAACATGTTGGGGATCCCAAAGAAATCGAAACAGGGGGTAATTTTGTGGCGTACTCTAACTCCGGGCGGATCAACCGTGGGTTCCTGTGGTAACGGGACTCCTTGCCTAGAAGAA
>CAZWZR010000272.1:0-1860 GCA_964638365.1 uncultured Thermotogae bacterium
CAGCAATGGTGATTAAAATTGCGACAATCGATCCCATCTGAAGTGAGTTCCCGACGTAGTCTGCCAATCCAGCCATCAGCGAAGGTTCAAAAGCTTCCGCCAGGTTCTCCGGTACGAGTTGAGGAATAAATTTTTGCAGCAGTACCGAAGTAGCGCCGAAAACTACCAAAACGGCGGCAAAGACAATTCCCTGGATCTTCGTTTCTTTAAATTCCTTAACCAACAAACTCCTAATGTTCATTTCGCATCCTCCTCGATCGTTTCCATGAATATGTCTTCCAGAGTCACCTGAGCGAAGTCGTAGTATGTAACGACCGCATCATCCTTTAAAACGAGTTCAGGTAGTTCTTTTTTAGCCCTCTTTTCGTCCTTCACCCTGACTATGTACCGGGAACTTTCCCCGTCCATTTCTTCGACTTCACTGACGAAATCCAGATTTTCTATCTTATCGATCAACCTGTCAGCCGGGCCCTCAAAACCCAATTCCACGTTGGACGTGACGAACTCTTTCCGCAGGTCCGCCATTGAACCCTGAAGGACTAGCTCCCCACCTTTTATTATCCCAACTCCCGTACAGATTTGAGAAAGCTCCGGTAATATGTGCGAGGACGTCAGTATCGTTTTTCCCTGGTCGGCCAGTTCTTTTATAATCGACAAAATCTTCTTCTTTCCCAGCGGATCCAGTCCCGAAGTAGGTTCGTCAAGAATTAACAGGTCAGGATCGTGCACAAGGGCCTGGGCGATCCCGACCCTCTGCTTCTGACCTTTGGAAATCTCATCAAGTTTACGTTCTCTCAGGTCCTCCAGGCCAACTGTAACCAGTGGCTCCTCTATGTTGTTCTCACAACCAGGCAGATCGTACAGGCTGCATGACCATTCGAGGTACTCTCCGACAGCCATAAATCTGTAGAAGTTGGCCCCCTCGGGGAGATAACCCGTTTTAGCCAGGTCTACTCCTGTCCCCCCGTCGAAATGAACGGAACCGGAAGTGGGCTCAAGTATTCCCATCAGCATCCTTATGGTTGTCGACTTGCCCGCCCCGTTCGGTCCGATCAATCCGTATATCTCGCCCTTATCTATTTTGAGATTGAGTGATTTTACAGCCTCTACTCCATTTGGATACGTCTTACTCAGGCTATTCGTTTCTAAAAAATTCATGCTACCTCCTTTCGAACACGAGATAAGCCAGGGCTCCCAGCAAGTTGAAGAAAACGACTACCAGGGTCCAGACCCACTTATCCTGTTTATCCCTTTTGTTTTTGCTGAATTTCCATAAATCCAGCAGACAATAGACCGTTAAACCCAGTTGGACTACCAGCAAAGGCAGAATCAACGGTAAGATTTTCATAAGCTCTGCGAACATTTTAATCACTTTCTAATTCGATAAAATTCAACTCATTACCTTTGACCAAAGCTTATTTCATTATCAGTGGCCACTTGAACGAAACAACTCCCGTTCAAAAGATCAGCCATTGGACGGTTCCAACACAAGCAGGGCGGGCTCCCATGCCCGCCCGAAAGCCCGTGTTTGACCTATCGCTCAGCTTGTGAGCACGAGCTGCTAGGGAGATGGCACGGTTCAGTTCACCAAAATTAGCCGAGGAAGCCCCAGGGCTTGCCCTGGGGAGGAATCGGTGTGTTTTGTTGAGAAAAGTAACTTAGGCTCTCACCCATTTAATAATTTCACCCAGCGACATATCCTTACCATACATCAACATTCCCACCCGGAATACCTTAGTAGCCGCCCTCACCATAAGGTAGGTAAATCCGGCCAGGACCAGGATACTGGTCAGTATTTCCCAGATAGGAACATCGGCAAAAGCCGAGCGCAGCAGCATCATAGTGGGCGTAAACGGCGGG
>CAZWZR010000272.1:1870-2086 GCA_964638365.1 uncultured Thermotogae bacterium
AGCGCTGAAATATATGGGAATTATCGGTATCAAGACGAAAATCCCCCTGGTCTGACTGCTGGACTGGATGTCCTTCGCGCTCGCTCCGAGCAGGGCATATATCGAGGCGATCATCAGGTATCCAAAGACGAAATAGCAGAAGTAATAAAACCCCTGAAACGGTGTTATGCCACCTAAAGGTATATCCATAATTTGCGTTAGCACGATCAGACCCAC
>CAZWZR010000273.1:0-2080 GCA_964638365.1 uncultured Thermotogae bacterium
CCTGGGGAATTCTCGACGGTGTTACTACCAATCCTTCTCTTATAAAGGCGGCCGTTCGCGACAGGGACGGGATAGAGATGGAAGAGTACATCAAGGAGATTTGCCGAGCTGTCGATGGCCCGGTTAGTCTGGAGGTGATCGGCTTAGATGCCGCGGAAATGGTTGAACAGGCCAGGTTATTGTACGAAAGATTCAACCCCGTGAACGACAACGTGGTCGTGAAGATCCCGGTCAATACCAGTTCTGAAGAAAGCGGCGGCGGTAGCTATGAAGGTCTTAAGGCGATAAAAGCGCTCTCCGAAGAGGGAATCCCGACCAACACGACTCTGGTGATGAAACCGGAACAGGCGCTGATGGCGGCCAAGGCCGGGACCCAGTACGTAAGTCCGTTCGCCGGGAGGATAGATGACTTCATTAGGTCTAACGTGGGGCTCACCCGCGGGGAAGACTACCCTAAAAGCGACTATCACGATTCCGATTGGTTGCAGCACGCCTCCTATCTTAACCTGAGACCTCGTTACGAGGAGCTCGAAGGGGAAGAGCTGCCCGATATATATTCCGACGACCAGGTCGAAGAGGCGAGGGAAAAGGTAAAGGACGTGGGTATGCCCAGCGGTGCCGCTGTAGTTTCATCGATCAAGAGGATATTTGCCAACTATAACTTCGATACGGAAGTACTTGCGGCCAGCCTGAGGAACTCCAGGCAGGTCAGGGAAGTGGCCGAAGCGGGATCGGACGTCGCGACGGTGCCCTTTCAGGTCATGGAGGAGATGGTAGACCACCACAAAACCGCTGAGGGAATAGTAAGCTTCAGCGAAGACGTAGTAGAAGAATACGAAAACATCTTCGGGTAAAACCGGTTCTTCATTTGGTTGGATCAGGTAAGCAGGACCAGTCTAAGGTCGTTTACGTTGGTGCCCGTGGGTCCAGTGAAGATGGCACCATTTAGCTCTTTTAGAACACTGGAGGAGTCGTGATTCTCGAGACCCGACCTGGCTATTTCCGGGTCCGGTAACGAGCTGCCGTCGAGCAGACCGCCCGCTAATTCCGTACTGCCGTCCTCCCCGTCGGAGTCAAGTGCACCGACTACCGCTTGAGATAAACTTCGAATCTCCATGGCGGCAGAGAGGGTGAATTCCTGGTTGGGCCCGCCTTTACCGTTCCCTCCCGACAGGGTAACCGTGGCTTCTCCGCCCGACAACAAAAGACCTGGGCGGGACAGTGGCCGTTCTTCTTCGTGGATGGATCTTGCTAGCTGTCCGAGTAATTGCCCAAGTTCTCTACTTTCACCTTCCAGGCGGGAGGAAAGGACGATAGAGGAAATATTTTTTGTCTCGGCTTCCTCCGCAATCGCCGATAGAGCCGTCTCGTTGCTGACTATTATCCTGTTGGTTACGTTGAAATCCGAGAATTCTTTTTCGCTCACGGGTCCTTCCAGTTTTTCCCTGCCCTGCCCCCGTAAACCGTCCATAACCGATCCGGGTACGTCCTTCTCCAGGTCGTTTTTCCGGATTACCTCCAGGGCGTCCTCAGAGCCGGAGTTGTCCGGAACGGTGGGTCCGGAGGCGATGTACCTGAGGTCGTCCCCGACTACGTCGGAAGCGATCAGGGAGAGGGTAGTGGCAGGGTGAATGGATCTTGCCAGCTTACCTCCTTTAATACCGGAAACGGTTTTCCTGAGGGCATTTATTTCGTCGATCGATGCGCCGCTTTCGAGGAGGACTTCGGTTAAAACCCTAATATCTTCAAGCCCGATTCCTGGCCCGGGAGACGCAAGCAGGGCAGAACCTCCTCCGGAGATGAGGCAGATGACCAGGTCCTTCTCGTTAGCCGAACGAGCTTTTTCCAGCAGTTCCTCCGTGGCCCTTAACCCTCGTGCTTTCGGTAAAGGATGGGACCCTTCTTTCACCTCAATCCTGTCCGGATGGTCTTCCCCTCGATCGGACTTAACTATTACCAGGCCATCGTCTATCCGCTGACCAAGGGTTTCCTCGAGGCTCAGTGCCATTCGAAGTGAGGCCTTTCCTCCACCGAGCACCAGGATCCTGTCGAACTCGGTTAGATCGTATTTTTTTCGATC
>CAZWZR010000274.1:0-2056 GCA_964638365.1 uncultured Thermotogae bacterium
GTACATCTTTTTGTCCGCCTCTTCCAGAGCGTCCTCCACGTCACTGTCCTGGTCGGGACTCCAGTGGGCCAGGCCCACGGCAACGGTTAATGGGAAGTCAAGCATGTCGTGTTCCTGGTTCCATATCTTCAGTTCGTCCTTTATCCGGGAAACTACGTACCCGGCTTCGCCGTCGGTCTCCGGCATCATGATCAGGAACTCGTCCCCGCCGTAGCGTACTACAGTATCGGCGCTCCTGACGTTATCTTCCAGGAGCTTTGCGACTTCTTTTAGTACCTCGTCGCCCGTTTGGTGAGAATAGCGGTCGTTTATTTCTTTAAACCGGTTGATATCGATCATCAGGAAGGCGACGGGCCTGGAATGTCTTTCCGCTTTTTCTACTTCTTTTTTTAAGGTCTCGTTGAAGTAGCGGCGGTTATAGAGGTCGGTCAACGGGTCTCTGATTGCTTGCTGTCTCAGTTCTTTTTGCAGTCTGACCCTCTGAATTTCCTGATCCAGGTGGCCGACAAGTATTTCGACTAGTTCGACGTCGCTTTGGTCGAAACTGGCCACTTCCTCGGAGATGACCTGGAGGCTGCCTACCTCGCCGATCGGTACGCTGATGAGGGCCCTAAAGTTCTCACTGGTCGGCTTTGCCTTTGGATGGTTTCTCAGGTCGTCCACCCAGATCGTTTCACCCTCCTGGACAGTCTTGCCCGCAATGCCTTCTCCGATTTCGAACGTCCTGGTATCGCCTGGATCCAGGTTGGTTGAGTTCGCCCTGGGGACGAGTTTATCGCCCTCGACCAAAGCAATAGTACAAAGCTCGAAGTCTAGCATCTCCTCGGCCGCTTCCACCGCAGTTTGTGTCAGATCCTTTTCGGTCTCCTGGCGCTGGAGCCGGTCGACGGTCTCGTGAAGACTACGGAGCTTCCCCTTTTCTTCTTCCAGGGAACTCTCTAACTTCTTCCGCTTTGTGATGTCCCTGTCCATTCCCAAAAACCCAACTACATTCCCATCGGCATCCCGGCGGGGGAGCTTGTTTATCGAGTACCAGCGTTTTTCCCCGGTTGGTAGGGTCACTTCCCTCTCCCTTCCGATTACGGGTTCCCCATTGAGGGCACGTCTTTCGTCCTCCATGATCTCCTCGGCCTCCTCGGGCCAGAGATCCTTGGTGGTCTTCCCTATCATATCCTCCTCTTCTATCCCGAGTAGTGCAGTGTACCACTTGTTTGCCCGTTCGAACCGGTGCTTTTCGTCCTTGAAGTAGACCAGGTCGGGAGAGTGGTTCATTATGGTATCGAAGAGGTTCTTTTCGGCTTTGAGTTTTCCTTCTAACTCCTTTCGTTCCGTGATATCCCGGTTGATCGATAGCGAAGCTTTCTGCCCTTCGTAGTCAATCGGGGTTACGACTACCTCGGTCCAGTACTCGGTCCCGTCCTTGCTTACCTTCTTTTCGGTAAAGCTTATCATCTCTCCGCGAGCCAACCTATCGTCCGCCTCCTTGTATCCCATTGGCGGGGGATCGACATCAAGGTCCTCTTCGATGTTCATTCCTATTAGTTCCTCTTTGTCGTAGCCGGTCTGCTCCGTCGCCCTGTCATTGACCTCCAGGATCCTGCCGTGGTCTTCCCCGCCGATTTTAGTGATGAAGAGGGCATCTCCCAGTGTTTCGAAGTAGTTTTGATACCTTTCCTTGCTTTCCTTTAGTTCCCGCCGAGATACTTCGCGTTCGGTAATATCTCTTACGCTTACAAGCAACCTCTTCCTTCCCTCGACCTCAACGATTCTCCCTCGCAGCTCAACCGGGATTTTGGTGCCGTCTTTACGTAAATTAACGGTCTCAATTGGTTTCCCCGATTTGGTTGCTTCGTCTATCTGGTCGGGGGTAAATACCGGTTTGTCCTCGGGGATTATCTCGTCTACGTCCTGGTCGAGCAGTTCCTCCTTGCTGTAGCCGAGCAACTGACAGGCTTTGGTGTTTACATCTAGAATGTTTCCCTCGAAGTCCTCCAAAAACAGGGCTTCCGGTAGGTACTCTATGAGTTGTTCTGTCTCGTAGGCCGAAAAGGACATT
>CAZWZR010000275.1:0-2049 GCA_964638365.1 uncultured Thermotogae bacterium
GAGATATTTTCCGAACTGGGTCAGCCTCCGATAGTCCCCGCTCGCGGCTTCGGTGAAGTCCCGGAAGACCTAGAAGAATTAGTTGAATAACTGGAGAGCTTAATGAAGGATATTCGGCTGACGCTACCGTTTTCCTTTCTGGCGCTGGTTCTGGTCCTCTTTATCGGCGGACCTATAGCCAACATCTACGGCGTTCAGCTCCTGGGCGACTTCTCCGGACTGGTCGAGGCCGCTACCGATCCGGCAGTCTATCGGTCTATCTGGTTGAGCGTCTACGCTTCCGCGATTGCTGCTTTCTCCGCGTTTCTCTTCGGTACTCCTCTGGCCTACCTTCTGGCGAGGAAGGATTTCCCGGGTAAAAACTTCGTCGCCAGGATCATCGATCTGCCGATGGTCATACCCCACATTGCTGCCGGGATAATGCTCTACGGTATATTCAACCGCTCGGGGATGGTCGGCGGACTGGTCAATGAGTTTCTGATCTTTGAGGATGCCCTGCCCGGGATTGTCGTCGCAATGCTCTTCGTTTCTCTACCGTTTTTCGTCAACTCGGCCCGCGATGGGTTTGAATCCGTCGACCCGAGGCTGGAACACGTTTCCAGGACTCTCGGTCAGTCGCCGTGGCGGACGTTTTTCAGGGTCTCTTTCCCGCTGGCCTCTTCTCAAATACTTACGGGAATTATTCTGGGCTGGGCCCGAGGGATCAGCGAGTACGCGGCGGTCGCGATTATCGCTTATTACCCGAAGACGGCGCCGATAACTATCAGGGACAGGTTCACCGCCTACGGGCTTTCGAGCTCCCGACCTGCGACTATATTGCTGGTGACGATTTGTTTGATTACCTTCCTCGTACTATGGAGCTTTGCCAAAAACAATGAACCCAACTGGCGTTAGGTTAGAGAGCTTAACTCAGGATCTGGGCGAGTTTAAAGTAGAAAACCTCTCGCTGGAAGTAAACAGCGGGGACTACTTCATGGTTCTCGGTCCGACCGGCGCCGGGAAGACGATACTGCTGGAGACGATCGCCGGCATTCGAAAGCCGAACGGCGGAAGGATAATTATCGACGGGGGTAATGTAAAAGACGTACCGCCGGAGGAGAGGGATATCGGCTTCGTCTACCAGGATTACGCCCTCTTTCCCCATCTAAGCGCCCGGGAAAACGTCCTCTATGGACTGGAAGCGCGTGACGTGGCGGATGCGGAGACCAAAGCCGAAGAAGTGATCGATTTACTCGGACTGACGAACCTGGCTGACCGGTACCCTGGTTCCCTATCCGGAGGGGAAAGCCAGAAAGTCGCGGTTGCCCGTGCGATAGCATATCGGCCGGAGTTGTTGCTGCTGGACGAACCGACTGCCGCACTCGACCCCCGGACAAGAGAAAGCGTCAGGGCCGAGCTCGGTAAGCTCCACGAGGAACTAGAGGTAACGATTATGCACGTAACCCACGATCAGGCAGAGGCAAAGATCCTCGGCGAGAGGATAGCGGTGATGATGGATGGGAAGATCAAACAGATCGGCGGCATAGATGAAGTCTTTAATCGACCGGTCGACGAAAGCGTGGCTGAATTCCTGGGAGTGGAGAACGTTCTTGCGGGTGAGGTGATTGATCACGAAGATGAAGTGGCCAGAATAGACGTCGGTGACTTTCAGGTGAGTGCCGTTACCGGGATTCGAGAGGGGCCCGTTAAAGTCTATCTTCGGCCGGAAGACATATTCCTCTCGGATCGACCCCGTCATACGTCGGCAAGGAATACCGTACCCGGAACCGTCACTTCCGTGAGGCACCTGGGTAATGTCTACCGGGTCAGGACCGACAGCGGACTGAACTGTTACGTGACCAGACAATCCGTCGAGGATTTCGGCCTGGAGGAAGGCAAGCAGGTTTTCATGGCGTTTAAAGCGACCGCCGCCCGGGTCAGGAGGGGTTAAAAGAAGATTAGATTTAGAGACAGTTTAATCCGGGCAATACCGTGGATCGGAGTTATTCAATTTTCCATCATCGGGGTTTGGACGCTATACCCCGCTAACTGACCCTCAGGATTTACGAC
>CAZWZR010000276.1:0-353 GCA_964638365.1 uncultured Thermotogae bacterium
ATGACTACGGATTACGGAGCCTTCGAACGAATGAGCAATTTTCGGGATTATGTAAAGATAAAGGCGCCAAAGAAGCTTTGAAAAATCTCCCAGACTCGGTGCGCGATGTCCCGGCCCTATTTGGCACGGCTGTTAATCTTGGAAGGCTACTCGAAGATAAAGGGTTAATTACCTCTTTAAAAGATATACCTATTTTGATCGAGTTGAATCGACGAGTACTGGAATTAAACGAAGACTATCTAGGAGGGGGAGCACATCGGGTCCTTGGAGCACTAAAATCCCGGCTTATGGAGCGACTTCCCCTAACTTTCCTTGTAGTTCAAAATTACAGATTTAGCTGGAAAGAAGCAAAA
>CAZWZR010000276.1:363-2043 GCA_964638365.1 uncultured Thermotogae bacterium
CGGATTGTTTGCATAATTATTTCTTCTATGCCAAATATTATCTAGCAAAAAAAGGAGAAAAAGACAGGACCCTTCATTTACTTAGGAAAGTAATTAAAAAGCCAATAGGGAAGAAGTATCCTTTGATAAACCTGATTTCTAAAAAGAAAGCCGAATCACTCAAAGATAACCTTAAAAGTATTTAACAACCTTCCCGCAAGGAGGCATTAATCGTACTTTGTGCTCAAGCTAATCTGGTTGGTTTTACTATTGGTTTTCTCGACTGCAGTTGTCTGGAAGGGAAGTAATATCCTGGAATCATCGAGCGAGAAGCTCGCCGTCTACTACGAGCTTCCGGCGATTGTTCAGGGAGCAATTATTGCAGCGATAGGGTCGAGCTTCCCTGAACTATCCAGCACGGTAATATCCAGTCTGATCCACGGTAATTTTGAGCTGGGGGTCGGGATAATTGTTGGTTCTGCAATCTTCAACATTTTGGTTATACCAGCTCTATCCGGGCTATTCTCAAAAGATGGATTTGAAGCAAACCGAGATTTAGTCTACAAAGAAGCTCAGTTTTACATGCTTGCAACCGCGACATTAGTTCTAACTTTTACTTTTGCGGTGATCTACAATCCGGTCACGGGTAAAACCTTTCTTGCGGGAGAACTAAACAGGAAATTGGTCCTAATTCCACTGGGACTATACTTATTGTACATTTTTATCCAGCACCTGGACACCATAGAGTACAGACCGGAGGCCAGTAAGCCGGAAATCAATTCTGTTAAACAATGGGGGTTGCTGGGATTTAGTCTCGTTTTAATAATTTTCAGTGTCGAAGGTCTGGTCAGAAGTGCTATAGGGCTCGGTAATTATTTCAACACTCCGTCCTTCCTCTGGGGCATCACTGTTATAGCGGCCGGGACCAGTATAGCTGATGCATTTGTAAGCATAAAGTCAGCCAGGAAAGGAAGAGCAATCACAAGCCTTGCAAACGTACTGGGAAGTAATACCTTTGATTTATTGGTTGCCATACCCGTCGGTGTATTAATAGCCGGAACCGCGGTAATTAACTTTTCCCGAGCTGCACCGTTACTGGGAGCACTGGTCTTTGCCACCCTGGTTTTGTTCGTTTTTACTCGAACGGATCTAGAACTGGAGAACTGGGAATCATTCCTGCTATTGTTTATCTACTTTATTTTTGTGTTATGGATGGCACTCGAAACAATCGGGGTTACTTCACTGGTACTGTGATAATTGGTCACGCTACCACGTAACCTGAAAATATATGGCTGAACACCAACAGTTATAATCTATGAAGGAAAGGGTTAATTGTCAGACTAATTTGTAATGCTCATACATACCAAAAAATCAATATTAGGATATTTAACGCTATTTTTCTTATAAATCAGTCAGTAGCTCAGGCACTAGTAACTTTCGCTCCCTTGAAAGAGATATCTAGCTTACTTTGAATCCTGTATGGAAAAATTTGTCCGTAATCTTCTAGCAGGAGCTATGTTTTTTTCGCCCAAAATTCCCTCAACACAAGTTCCATCATATTCGATTCCTTGTTCTTTTTCTTGTAAATTATTGTTGAAAATTACTTACCCCATAAAGTCCGTTAAACTTGACTAGTTTCGGATAGTTTATCAGCGACTTGTGATTAAGCGCCGAGTATTTTTGTAGGTTTACGCAATAAAT
>CAZWZR010000277.1:0-2023 GCA_964638365.1 uncultured Thermotogae bacterium
ACTCCCCACTTGAGGACCTGCTCTCCTGTCCCAGCTGAGTGGGCGGTCCAGAAATCCTCCTCTGTGGGTGCGGCGGGTGAAGAGTTCCCTGGAAAGTTCCTGTAATTAATATCTGGCTCTCCGACGGGATGGTTTAAATCCAGTTCGTCAATTTGATCATGATTGACCCCGCTCAGATAGTTTTGAAGGTCATTCTCCTGAGATATACCGACAAAGGCACCTTTGTTTTTGTTGTTTTCCGCGGTCAGTTTTACCTCAATCGACTCGACCCAACCCACTAACCCTCCTAGATGTTCGATATCTATATCGGCTGGATAGCTAGTCACCGCGTAGGAATTTCGCTCTAGGTCGACCTTCCTGGTCATATAAAATCCATCCGAGTCCTTCATAAAAGTCTCCGCCCAGAGTATCGATCCTCCACCGATTATAAGTCCAATCCCGACAAGTAGTACCAGGGCATAAAGACCCACGAGAAATAACTTACCCTTACTCATAATGTCTTCCTCCTTTTTTAAGTTTATATCCTATTTCTGCCATCCGTCGAAACTAAAACCCGGATAGTTGTCCGTAATGAAGAGAAAAGCGTATGCAATTACCCTTATGTTCCAGTGATACACTTCAACTACGAAGTTAAACAGCTTTTCCGGGTATCGACCCGTGAAGAGGATAGAAAACCACGCCAGAATGATGGCCATTGTGCCCCCAATATTCAGGAAAAACAGCACGACGTAGTGAGGGATGGCGAGGAACCATTTAACGTAGGGTTTCCACCTGGTAAGTTCTTCGGATGGATCCGGGTAATGAAGGTCGAGATGGACCCCCTGAGGATCATCAGTTGAAGGGTATACATCCGTCAATAGAGCAAGGTAGGAAAACACCCTGGTGCTGAACCGTGCCATGTTCAGGTTCCAGTCGAACCACCACTTGGGATACTTCTGCTTGAAGAGTATCAACAAAGCGGTGGGCCCAACGACGAAAGCCGGTAATGCCGGGAGTTTCCAGACCCACATTTCCTGTTCCCAGAAAAACGGGGCGCCAAAGAGCCCTCCCAGTACGATCAAAATCGGGATGGCAAGAATCGAGCGAAAGAACGTAGTGAGCCTGTTCAATTTACGGTCAGGGTAATCTATTGACAGTTCCGTCGGTTTTTCTACACTGACTTCATTCATTTTAACCTCCTATAATTTTTCGGAATCCCTTGATTGCGGTAAAAAACATAAAACCATTAACCAAACCCAGGACCCCGGTTTTCATTTATTAAGAACAATGTAAAACCGGTTCCCAGACAGCAAATAAACCTGATTCCTTGAATTCGATTATTTAAATAAATCATTTACAAGTTCAAATATGTAATTTCATGAGCTTCAGGGACTTAACCTAGGAATTGCCAACCCTACCTAGCTTTGCCTCAGGGCAAGCCCTGGGGCTTCCCCGGCAAGCTTTTGCGGACGAAAAGTTTTTAAGACTCCACGCTTGCCTTAGCGATCCATTCCCAGCCTGAATCGGTTTTCACGAATACGCTCAATTGATTCACCGGTTCGTCCTCCGCGTCCTCTCCCCTGACGGTTTCGTCTGCCTTTAGTTTATACGTGACCACGAGCGTATCGTTCTGGCGCGTGGAACTGAAATCTGACAGCTCGTAGTCTTCCAGCTCGGAGTTAGCCAGAGCATTTAACTCGTCATTACGATCACTTATCCCCGATTCGCTTACACCCTGAAATTTATCGGAAATTTGGCTCTTTAAAGCCGAGGTGTGAGTCTGGTCTATATTTTTAAATAGGTCCCTAACCAGCCTCTCACCTGTAGATTCCGTATCTTTATCGTCGGAATCTTTTTTATCGACATCGTCCTCGTCAATTACTTCAACCTGGAGAGTTAAGGACCAGTTGTCTTCCCCGTCCGTCTGCCAGGATCTACCGTATTCGAGTGAAATTTTCGATTTACCCTCATCCAGCCCTTTAAATTCCCAGCTAGCCTGCCCCGGTGCACCCATGGCGCTGCTGGAGCTAGATGAAGTCCTGTG
>CAZWZR010000278.1:0-2020 GCA_964638365.1 uncultured Thermotogae bacterium
TTTCCGCCAGCTCCTCGGCTGTCTCTTCTCTTTTTTCGGCTAGTTCTTCGAGAAACTCGGTCGTTTCCTCGAGTAGGTCCGAAGCGGATTGTTTAATATCTTCGACCTCTTCGTTCCTCTCGGAGGCTTCATTCTGAATGGATTCCATCAAGTCGGCGAAGCCCTCTTTTCTCTCTTTATTGTACCTTTCTAGGTCCGTCCTGGCCAGATCCAGGAGATCCATAACCTCGGATCTGACTTCCTCAACTTTTGCCTTTCTTTCCCTGGACTCCCTTGCCAGTTCGTCCATCAATGCGCGAATTTGATCTTTTCTTTCATTGCTGAACTGACTTAAGGTATCACTGGTTTCTTGCTTTATTTCGTTGATGAAATCCTCTCTTTCGCGAGCTAGACTGTTTAACTTATTTAATAGTTCTTCCCGATCCCTCTTCCTTTCCTCCGTAAACTGCTTTAGTTCACTCTTTAACTGCTGCCTTCTCTCCCGGTTTTCTGTTTCTATTGTCTCTATCTCTTCTAGTCTTGCCCGACGTTCAGAATCAATTTCTTCGGCGAGTTCCGCCATTTCTTCGCCAAAACTCATCATCCCACCTCCTAAAGTGATTTCTTACTACACGTTTCTTTCTGGTTGTTAGCTTTTATATTTACCTCTATTCTTCTCTATCCCAGTCCACTTCACCCCGGGATCTGGTCTCAACCCGTTCAAAGGAAGCTACTTCGTCCTCCTCATCGAGTTCAATTTCGTACCTTTCAACCATCTGAGGTTTTGCGTGTTTTTTTCGGTATTCGTCAATGCGGGTTATCTCCAGTTCCCCCTGCCACCCGCTTTCAACTTTGCTGAGCTTGATAACCTCTCCCCTGGTCCCAAAGTTTTCCTCAGCGAAACCCAGGATAATATCTTTGGCCTCCATAAAGCTTGCCATGTTATTCTTCTCCCCCTAATAGTTGAGGTTATTTCCGCTATTCTCCTTCGTATCTGATTTTACTTCCGCTTGCCCTTTTACGTCATCGCTTTTTTCGAGCAAAACCTCCATTTGGTCCTGGACTTCGGCTAACCTCTTTTCCGCTTTTTTTCTTCTGATTTTCAGCCTTTCCAGTTCGTCTTCCAATCGCTCCCTCCTGTTTGATAGGGTGTGGAGCTGGAGGTAAGTCTGCTTTTTTCTTCGACCAACTTTGGCGCTATTGATCGTCTTTATGTCGCTTACTGATTTCCTCTTAGACCTCATTGAGAGTCACCCGTAGAATTAAAGTTTCTTGTCAATGTAATTCTTGATTTTTTCTCTTTTTTCTTTCCTGTGACCGTTTTCCCCGGGTTTACTGAAGACGTCCACACAAATTGCTTTAAAGGTGGAGTCTCCCGGGTCCGGTTCAACCTCGATGGATTTTATTGCCTTACCTATCTTTATGGAAGAACGAAGCGTGTATTCGTGGTCACCGGAGGAGCTTGACTCCCTGAGTTCCCGCGTGAGCGATACTATCTTTTTTGCCTTCTCCCTCTGGATGTCGGCCTGACTGGCGGTAATTTCCGTTTCGGTCTCCAGGTCGTAGTCCCTGAGGTCAATAGTTATCATCCTATCCATCAAAGCGTCCTGGGTCCCGTAAACTCCCGCGTATTCGCTGGGATTACTGGTAAAGATCGCCTTGAAGTCAGGGTGAACCTCTACATAGCTTTCCTTGCTGTCCTTTGTCGTTAGGTTAAGTATTCCCTCTTCGAGCACGCTTAACAGAACGTTATTCGCTTCCGGTCTTGACCGGGAAAACTCATCGTAGATTAAAATGTGGCCTTGCTTGCAGGCACGAGTCAGTAATTCGGCATTCCACCTTTTATGTATCTTTTCTTCGGTTTTCAGCACGCTCGGAATGTAATTATCCACGACCTTCTTCTTGCTGTAAGAATTTTGCTTGCCGGTCAGGTCTGAAGTATTTAATTCTTCGTCGCCGTGAACCAGCACTGCCGGTTGGTCGAACTGGGAGGCCAGGTGCATCGCAAGGGTGGTCTTGCCGGTGCCCGTGGGCCCCGATA
>CAZWZR010000279.1:0-2013 GCA_964638365.1 uncultured Thermotogae bacterium
GCTAGCAGCTCTGGCCGGCCTTTACCTGCTCTTCTTTGGAGAAGTGGAGATCAAATTAAATTTTCGTGACCTCCTGCTCAAATGGCGGTGGTTAAAGCAAATTCTGAAAATCGGCTTGCCATCTTCAGTCGGTCAGGCGGGAACAGCCGTGGGTTCGGTCATCCTGATGGGGCTAATTTCTCGACTCGGCGTGGTGGCGGTCACTGCTTACGGTATAGGCCAGAGGATAATCAGGATTCTCAACATAGCTATCTGGGGTCTGGCATCACCACTGACCACCATGGTCGGACAGAACATCGGGGCTGAGCAGGAAGACAGAGCGGATCTGGTTGCCAAAAGGGCCTTCGGTCTTTCTTTTTCGGTAATTCTCGTGTTTGCCCTCATAGCTTTTGGGCTGCGCCGCCCTGTATTCCGGATATTTATCGACGACCCGGAGGTCGTTAAGACGGGAGCCCGGTTTATAACCATATTTATCTGGTCCATCCCGTTTTTCGGGATATTCCGTCTGGTAAGCTCCGTTTTTCGCGGTTCAGGCCATACCCGACCCCCCATGGTCATGTCCCTGGTACGACTTCTACCACTGAGAATAGGCATCTCTTTTCTCCTTGCCTTTGGAGCAATTGGGGTTTCTATGGGTTCAGAGGGGATCTGGCTTGGCATGTCCATCAGTAATTTAGTTACCGGTATTATAGGGTTCATCTGGTACCTTACGGGCTCCTGGAAGGAGCGAACCATTGAAGAACGAGAGACAGAAGGGACGGCCACCGAAGAGGTCCAGGACTCAACGGAATCCGCAAGTCTCAGTAGTTCTTCAGCGGAATAGTTTAAGAAAACATGGGCGCTAATAAGGTTTGTAGTACGTCGCTTGCAAGAATTCGGTTGCTTTCGTAAAGTCAGATCAATTCAAAGGACCCCGGCGGGTGATTCGTTATCTCTCAGGACAATGGCAAACAAACTCCTTTCCTCATAGCCATCTCCTACCTTGCATCTTTCTTATTCATCCGCCTCATGGTGATAATTGCGGGTTCTGCCAATAGCGAGATAGCCAGTATAGTCAAGGAAGGGACCTCCTGGACACACTTTTACATCGGTCGAAACATAATACTTTTCGGCTACCACATCCATCACTTCTATTTCGGTATCCTGCTTATCGGGATCGCCGGTTGGTTTTCGATTACCGGAAGCCACGGTATTCCAAGGGAAAAGCTCGCTCTAACATACGGTTTCGGCCTCGGCCTTCTGATGGATGAAATCGGCCTGCTCTTAACCTGGGGAGACTACACCTCAAGCCTGAGCTACCTGCTGGGGGTTTTCCTCCTCGGGATAATCTTTAGCGGGATTTACTTTCCGCGCTTCTGGAGGAGCATCGGAAAGGGCATGGGCTGGGTCAAGTACCCGGCCTGCGTCTTCAATAGAGTCGCCGAATTTTTCGTCGGACTGACAAATCGTTTGACCAAGGGGGACCAGGATGGGGGGTAAACCTTCAGTTCGTCAAACCGTATACCCGAGATGAGAGAGGAAGATGAAACTAAGTGTAATTCGTTGAACTATGGGTAACTACTTCACTAAGATTTTTCAACCTAATCACGGCGAAAACTTCAGGGCGAGGTCGGGTTAATGAGACTTATTCAAGCTGTAATACCGGAAGGAAAAAAAGAGGTAATTATAGACCTGCTCAAGGAGCGGGGAATAGACTACGTCATCAGCCCGGAAACCTCACAGAGGAAATACAGCGACGTCCTCTTCTTCCCCTTACCCAAGGAGGGCGTGGAGGAAGTACTGGACGAACTGCGGGACGCGGGTCTGGAGAAGAACGGCTTCACGGTAGTCACTAAGGCCGAGGCGATCGTCGCAGAAGAATTCGAAGAACTGCAGGAGCGGTACGAGGAATCGGAAGAAACTGATGAGAGCAAACTGGCCCGCCAGGAACTAAAAACCAGCGCCGAAAACCTGGCACCACCCTCACCAACGTATTACCTGCTGTTAGTAGCGGCCTCTATAATCGCAACCGCC
>CAZWZR010000280.1:0-2010 GCA_964638365.1 uncultured Thermotogae bacterium
GAAGAGTACCATTGGTGGAAATTACAGGTCGTATTCCTTTTTTGGAACAATAGTTTCCAAGCTCAAACAGATCGGGTCTAAGAAACGGTTCGCCCCCGCTAAACAGGATGACCGGTACCTCAATTTCCGCCAGATCATCAATAACCTCTCTAGCTTCTTCCGTATTCAATTCGTCCTCTCCTGATTTGTAGTCGGAAGAAGTGTAACAGTGGGTGCAATTCAAATTGCAGGCGTTTGTAGTATTCCAAACCACCACCGGCATCTCATCTTCCATACTGGAGTGGTGCTTTATCTGTTCCTCACTTCTTCCGCTCTCCCCGTCCTTGTATCTCAGTCCGTCACTCTCGGTTTCCAGCTGGCCCAGTAATCTGCTTATACCGATCATCCTGTTCCCCCTTTTTTCGTTTCCGATTAAATCAAAACTTCCTATTTAACTTCAACAATATCACCCAATTCACGTTCAGAATAATTACGTGATTACCGCTAGCCCTCATTTAAGGACTCGCTGAACCGCACTTACTAATCACTACTGATAGGTACGGGACCTCTTCATTCAGGTAGGTATCAAGTTCCTCAGTTATGACTTCCTCTCTTCCCTGGCCGCATCGACTGACCAGGTAAGAGCTGTCTTTAAGGTCAAACTCTTCCAGCTTATCAACCAGTAATTCGTAGTTCCGGGAGACCTTCAGAAAAGCAACGTTATCGTGAACCATCAATATTTTTTCCAGTTCTTCTGATCCTGACGGTACCGGCAGTATTGTCAGTTTTTCCTTACCTTTTGCCAGCGGCAGGTTTAGCCGAGCGGCCGAAGCCCCAATTGAGTTTATTCCGGGAACCGTCTCCACCGGTATTTCTTCCTGCCGGCTCAGGTTGTCGAGGACGTAATTGTACGTACTGTACAGCAATGGATCGCCGAGTGTGATAAAAGCCAAATCATTTCCTTCACCAAGTAAACGGACCATCTCATCGGCGGCTTCCTTCCAGGCCCGCTCCAGTTCTTCTCCATCGTGAACCATAGGGAATAGCAGTTCTTTAACCCTTGCTGGAGTATCCAGAGCGTCGTCTACCACTTCGAACGCCCTGCTCTTACTACCTTTTTCCGCTTTGGGCGTGCAGATATAATCCACGTCTTCAAGTATTCTCTTTGCTTTCAAAGTTAGTAATTCAGGATCGCCGGGACCAACCCCAACCCCAAATAGCCTACCAGACATAGAATCAACCCCGCGTAATAGCTCGAATCCCTAACAGGAAGTCGACTTTCTTTAACTCGAGAAACCTCAAACCTTTCCCGCCTCCATAAGCTTCTCCAGTCCCTCGGGCCCCTCAATCGTTCTTGGGTAATCCAGTTCGGGCCTTGTTACCACTATTACGGAAATACCTGCCGAACTCGCTGCTTCGAACTTCGCCTTCAACCCACCAGCTTTACCGCTCGCCTTTGTTACGAGGACATCTACCCCGTAATCCCGTATCATCACTTCATTCATTTTTTTGCTGAAGGGACCCTTAATAGCCAAGATATCGTCCGGTCTAAATCCTAGCCTTCGAGTTCTGACCAGAAACTGCTCGACGGGTAAAATTCTGGCAACGAGCCTGCCCTGCCAGTCGTCTATACGTTCGGTAAAATCTTCAAGTCCTCCACTCCCCACCGTCAGCAGTACCCGCCCGTATTTGTCCGCTTTCTCCGCGGCTTCGGCGAAGTCTTCCACCTCAACCACTTCTAGGTCCGAATACCTCTTTGAATAATCCAATTCCTCCCTCCGGACCCTATAGTAAGTTGTATCAGAACTCCGGCAGGCATCCATCGCGTTTTGCGAAGCATCCCGGGCAAACGGATGGGTGCAATCCACAACTATTTTTATATTCCTTTCTCGAATTAAATCCCTAAACCCGGATTCGTCCATTCTTCCTTTCAATACTTCCACTTCCCGATCTTTCAATTGCTCCAGGCCGTATTCGGTGACTACAGAAGCCAACACGTCTCTCCCTTGCTCAGCCAGTATATTTATGACC
>CAZWZR010000281.1:0-2008 GCA_964638365.1 uncultured Thermotogae bacterium
CTGGTGAACGGTCTCGAAATTCAGCTCTCCCTTTTCTTTTATCTTAAGCCAATGATCGGCCCTGTCGCTTTCATCGTACTTGGGATCGATATCCGAGACCTGCATAGCCGCTAGCTCATCCCGGGAATAACCCAGTTTCTCTTCGACCATCTTGTTGGTGTAATCGAGTTCACCTCCGGGCGTGATCCAGTACACCCCCATAGCGGCCTGATCCAGGGTAGAACTGACCATTTTATGGCGTTGCTCGAGCTCCTTGCGCTCGGTAATATCGTGGGCGACACTGAGTACCAGCCTCCTGCCGTCAGGCAGGCTGCCCAGAGGTGCGGAACTGAAGTCCCACACCCTTGTTTCTCCCGAACTGGTATTTACCACATATTCTCCTTCGTCGTGACGCCCGTCGAGTTCGAAAAGCCCTTCGATATCCGCCCTGGCACTCACCCGGTCTTCGCCAAATGCCTTTCGAGTCCAGTCCTCTATAGTGGGTATTTCGCCCTCCTGGTAGCCAGTTATATCCGTCCAGACTTCGTTGACGGTGATTACTTCGCCGTCTTCCGCGTGGACCATCATCGGGTAGGGAGAGCCCCGAACCATTCGCCGGAACCTCTCTCTCGACCGCCTGAGCTCCTGCTCCGTCTTTAACTTTTCCCAGGCAAGCCCCAGGTCGTCGGCGACTTCTTCAAGCAGCCTCCTTTCTTCCTCTGGAAGCTCGTCGTGAGCCAGCCAGACGTGGAGCACACCAATGACTCTCCCCCTCTGTAAAGGAATGGAAAGGGCCGTGGTTTCCTGAATCCCCACCCCGTAGGAACAGCCGGCACAGTCATCCGCCTGACGGATTTCTCTGATCTCACCGGACTTAACAGCGTCCACCACGCAGACCGGAGCTTCACCTTCTCCCGTCGGCGATATGGAAAAATCTTCGGTAAAACCGTGGTCACCGAACTGGAATCGGGGTGCTATTCTATCCGTTTCTTCGTCAAGCAGAGCAATGCTTACCCCCAGATAACCCCTCGTCTCTATGAGGTTATCTCCGGCTTTCTCCATTACGCCAGCTAAATCGTCTTCCTTGACGATTATCTGGTTAACCTTGCGAATGGATTCTAAAAGGGAGTTCAGGTGCCGGAGCTCACGCTCCTTCTGCTTGCTCGCCTCGAGTCCCCTTTTCCAGGCCTGGAGTTCGGCATTGTCAGGATTCTCTCCCAGCTTCTCTTCCGGACTTATATAATGGAAGTTGTCGTAAACCTCATCACCTACCAGGGCGACTGGGTGAGTACGAAGGACTTCGAGAAGTATCTCCGGATCAAACCTCGTCTCGTCGTACTGGCAGAGCCCCAGGGCTTTATTGTGCGGGAAGAAGTCGTTGAGTTTGGTCTCGTATTCGATCAACCTGTCCGAACCGGGCAGGTCCCGGAGCGCCCAGGTCATTTCCCCAGTAACCCGGAGTGCGGAATAGCCTTCATTCAGGGCTTTTTCGGTTTCCTCTTCGATCAGTCCTATCATGGAATCCGGGTCGAACGTTCCACCTTTGACGTACGACTCCTCTCCCGTCAGGAGCTCCAGCTGTCCCCTATCCAGGTAGGGTTCGGGAGAGAAGTCCACATCACGCAGGTAATTCAGGATCTCTTCAGCGGTATTGGCATCCACTATGTATATTACTTTCTGGTTTTCCTCCAGACCCTGACGAATGTATGGAGTAAGAACGGACCTGTGTTCGCTTTCGCTCCCGTAGATACAGCAGAGGTGATCGCCGGGTGAGAGGTCTGAAATACTGGAGATGGAGTAACCATCAGAATCCGGATGAACTTCACCAGATATTTTTTCATGATCAAATATTTTTTTCATGAGAAAAATTTCATTATTTCCAAAATGTAAGCCTTACCAGTGGAATTCACAAGTAATAAAACAAATTTTTACCTGGCCCAGCTCAAGGCCGTTAAGGGGGATTAACTCTCTCCTTCCTCCTGTTCCAGCTCGAGGGGGTGGAGTCCCAGGTAAAAAAGGCTGCTACCAA
>CAZWZR010000282.1:0-815 GCA_964638365.1 uncultured Thermotogae bacterium
GTAGTGGACCGGGTTCTCTATTAAACGATCTTTTTCATCCAGAAGTCCAAAGTCGACTCCCCAGGTATCCACACCGATAGAATCCGGCGGCAACCGGTTTTTTGAACTATACTTCTCCAGAGACAGCTTTATCTCCCGGAAAAGACTTAAAACGTCCCAGTGCATGGTGCCAAGGACCTCGACGGGATCGTTGGGAAAGCGATGAATTTCTTTAGTATTCAGAGCACCGTCCGTAAATTCTCCCAGGACGGCTCGGCCGCTGTTTGCACCTAGGTCGAACGCAATAAAATTTTTTTGTCTCCCCATCTCCACCATCTCTACTGGAATAAAAGTTGATTCACATAAATAGCGAATTGAAAAGCATGGATTCGATATTTCGTTCTGATAGAAAAAACCGATTGTGGGCTTGTTGACAACCTACGAGCATGAGCTAAAATCCACTCTGGATAAATCCTGGTATAGTTCCTTTGTTTGTCCGTAAAGTCTCTGATAAATATCGTGAAGTTCCCCATATACTTTCCGGTTATTCTCATTTGGAACTGTTGGCTCTTTTGAAGTGACCGTCACTTCTACCGCCTCCCTGAAGTCGGAATAAACACCGGAACCGATGCCTGATAGCAGGGCTGCTCCAAAGGCGCTGCCTTCCTTGACGGTAGAATACTGAATTTTTTTCTCCGTGATATCAGCGACGATCTGTCTCCAGATATCACTTCTGTAGCCTCCTCCGGTGACTCTAATTTTCGAAATGTCTATCCCCAGTTCTTCCATTATCTCGGCGGAGTCCCGTAAACTATATCCGACGCCTTCCATTATTG
>CAZWZR010000282.1:825-1209 GCA_964638365.1 uncultured Thermotogae bacterium
GTAGAAATACCAGGCCTTTGCTTCCTGCCTGTACGCTTCTCGCAGCTTCGTTGTATCGATCGTAACTGGCTCTATCGGAATCGGCCCCGCCCTCATAACCCTTTTCCCCCAGGCTTTCCCGAAACCAGCGCAGGGTCGCACCGGCAGTCTGCATTACACCTAAGTTCTGCCAGAGTCCAGGAACTGCATGAGCCCAGCACATCAGCCGCTCTTCTGGGTCCGGCCGGGGGGTTCGGCTGTTGGCCGAGAGTACGCCGGCGGTTCCGATCAGGCTGGTTACCTGGTTTTCTTTGATTGAACCCATTCCTACTGCACCTGCTGTCTGGTCTGCACTACCGGTTACAACTGGTGTTCCACTGGGAAGTCCGGTTTTTCGATTTGCCT
>CAZWZR010000282.1:1244-2003 GCA_964638365.1 uncultured Thermotogae bacterium
GAGGTACTTCTCACTCCACCCGAGATAATTTAGAAGTTCTTTCGACCACTCTCTGCTGGAATAATCCAGGAGAAAAGTACCGCTTGCGTCGGAATAATCCGTACTGAGTTCCCCGGTTAGTTTGAACTTGATGTAATCCTTGGGCAATAATATGTGGCGAATTTCTGCAAAAGCCTCTTTATCGTTTTTCTTTAACCAGAGCAGATGAGGTAAGGTGTAAGTTGTAGTTGGAAAGTTAGCCGTAATAGAACGGAGTTTGCCGTCCCCGATATCGGATTTGAGTGTTTCGACTTCCTCTACACTCCTCTGATCCATCCAGGTAATTGATGGTCGGACCACTTCCAAGCTGGAATTGAGCAGGGCAGCGCTGTGCATCTGGCCGCAGATTCCAATACCGGCCAATTCGTTTTCCTCTACCTCTTCTTCCGACAGGACGTCATTAGTGGTTTCCTGCACTGCTCCCCACCACTGTTGGGGATTTTGCTCGGCGGCTTCGGGAGTCGGTTTAGAGGTATCGTAATCCCGAGAACTAACTGCAATTGGCTCGCCCTTTCTATTAAAGATCGCCGATTTACAACCGGTCGTTCCTACGTCTATTCCAATTAAGTAGCTCAAGTTGATCACTCCGCGTCTTTTTTGGGTCAAACCACTGCTACTGCTTCGGATAAGTTGTAGCAAGGCGAAAAATAACTATTCCTGTTAAGTGTGAACCTGGCGGCTTGTAGCTTTTGCCGAAAGCAAAATCTAATTTTTCTCGTT
>CAZWZR010000283.1:0-2001 GCA_964638365.1 uncultured Thermotogae bacterium
GGAGAAATACGGACGCTCGCTGCCAAGGACGACGGGATTCTCTGGGCAAGTACGGTACTGCAGGAGGGGAAACTGGATTGAGCGAAAGCGGACTGCTGCCGACCAGGAACTTCCAGAGCGGTCAGTTCGACGGAGCCGAGGATATAAGTGGCGAAAAAATGTACGACACGATTCTCGAGGAAAGAGGTTCCTGCAGCGCTTGCCCCATAAGGTGCAAGCGGGTGGTTGAAACCGAGTTTGCCGGTGAGGAAGTTAGGCCGGAGTACGGTGGTCCGGAGTACGAGACGATCGCGGCTTTCGGCTCGCTCTGCCTGAACTCCAACCTCGATGCAATTGCCCTGGCCAATCAGAAGTGCAACCAGTACGGGCTGGACACGATCTCGGCTGGGGATACCATCGCCTTCGCCATGGAAGCCAGCGAAAAGGGGTACCTCGAAGAAGAGATAAACTGGGGGGACCCGAAAGCGATTGTCGAGCTGGTTGATAAGATCGCCTCAAGAGATGGGCTGGGGGAAGAACTGGCCCGGGGAATAGCAGAGCTGGAAGAGGAGTGGGGTACGAATTTTGCCGCCGAAATCAAAGGACAAGAAGTTCCAATGCACGAGCCAAGAGGAAAGAAAGCCTTAGGGATCAGTTACGCGACTACTCCCCGCGGAGCCAACCACATGGAAGGAACTCACGATACGGCTCTGGAGGAGGAGCCACTGGCCCCCGAACTAGGGATTACCGAGCCGATGAGTAGGTTCGATTACGAAGGTAAGGCGGAGGCCATTAAGGTTTTCGAAGACCTGCGGTCTTTTAACAACTCGCTGGTAATGTGTGCCTTTACGACGGACATGGTCGGGGAAAACTATTCGTTCGAGGCGGTCAGACAGATGCTTGGTTCGGTGACAGGAGAGGAGTACACGACGGAGGAGATTCTTGAAATTGGTGAGCGGAATTATTTATTGCTCCGTCTCCTGGCCGGGCGCGAGGGTTACTCCGCCGACGATGATTACCTTCCCAAACGTCTCAGAGAACCCTTAAAATCAGGTCCGACCGAAGGGGAGGAGTACCCGAAAGAGCAACTGGAAAGAGTTCTGCAGGAGTACTACCGGGTTAGGGGCTACGAAGAATCCGGTATCCCGGGTGAGGACAAGCTCAAGGAACTCGAAATGAACGACGTGGCCGGATAACGAAAATAGCGTATTTTGCCCACTTTGTAACTAGTTTAGATAATTGACTCAAAATTTCATCTGGTATATAATCCCTTCTGGAGGAGTTAATTCCTTACAGGAGGTGGGAAAATGAGTTCTTGTTGCTCAAAGCTCAAGTTAATCATTCCCGTCGTTTTGTTTTCGATTTTACTGGTTTCATTCGGTGCCATCTCAGTAGCCGAGGAAGAGGAATGCTGTTTATACATGGAGAAACCGGACTGTCCGGAACGCTATAGCTCTCTCAATCCTACCGAGGATATCTATTCGCCCGGAGAAACGGTGGAAATAAAGTTGTCCGGACTTCACGACGAGTACTTAATGGAGGAAATGGAGATCAGAAAGGTAGGTACGGACCGTGAAGTCGTCTACACGGAAGTTATAAATGCCACCGTCTCCGAAGACGAGACGGAATGGACCTGGCAATGGAACCAAATTGGTAATTCCGGCGAACAGGTCGACACGGATCACTATTTTGCTCTTGTCGAAACTCAGTGTTGTGGTATATACCGTACCGATTTTAGAATTCAGAGACAGGTTAAGCCAGTTTGTTGTACGCGCACTAAAACCTGTAGCTGTGGAATTGGCTGGTCCACAAGTCTGGACGCGGCCTGCAGCCGTTACGAGGTAGGGGAAAGCGTCGACTTTACTTTTTCAAACTGCAATAACTGCGAAGTAAATTTCCAGAGCCTCGAAATTAAACGGTCCATCGGTTGCTGCGGTGATATGGAAACGGTTTACTATCGGGAGTTCGAGGAAGGATACCAACCCGGACAGAGCTGGAGCTGGACATGGGATCAGGTCGGAG
>CAZWZR010000284.1:0-1984 GCA_964638365.1 uncultured Thermotogae bacterium
TAGTAGCTCTCAACATGGAAGACGTTGAAGAGGACGGAAACTGGAACGTCTTCCGCTACAAAGCCGATGGAAAAGGTAACTGGGAGTTCGCCAGCAGCATCGCAAATCTATCTCGTCGCCAGGCAAGGGTGGATGAAATAATAGAGTTCAGGTTCCCCTACGAAACAGTTGATATCGAACCCGAAGAGAACTTCGTCTTCAGGCTGTCAGCGGAGAGAAGAAAGGCCGAATTCGCTCCCCTAACCGCTCCCGGGCGACCGGTAAGAACCAAGATACCGAAGCAGATCAGTGGGACGAGGGTCTTTGCAATCAACGACCCGAAGGGAGATGATCACGGTCCGGGAGACTATACCTATCCCCGAGACGCGGTATTTGATCATGAAGGTCTATTCGACCTGCAGGAATACGAAATCTACGACGCTGGCGATAAGTGGTTATTGAGCTTCGAGTTTGGTGCGATAACGAACCCATGGGACGCGCCACTTGGCTTCAGTCACCAGCTGATTAACCTCTACATCGACACGAAGGAAGGTGGGAATGTCGAACCCCGGGAGGAGGGTGCTGGCGTCAGGTTCTCCCCCGATGCCCCCTGGAACTACTCCATTAAAATTGCCGGGTGGCCCGGTTATGGCAGGGAGCTAGTTACTGCTAACGGTGAGAGATATAAGATAGACGTATCCTCGAACCTAAAACAGAAGAGGATAATAGCGGGTATCCCCAAGGAGTTGCTTCCGGAAATAGCTGGGGATCAATACCTGCTGGTATTTTCGCAGGACGGTTACGGCCAGGACCACGTTAGAAAAGTCCAGGATAGTGCTTCAACCTGGCAGGGAGGGGGAGCCGAATCGTCATTCGCTCCGAACGTATACGATTACCTTGCGCCTTCCGGAAGACAGGAAGAAATTTTGTCCAGTTATAACCCAGAAAAGGAAGAGTTTGCAGCTTTAAGGCCTTTCGAGGTTACTCTTGAGACCAGCAGAGGGGGGTGATGACCGGCAAATCAAAAGGACTAACGCGGTTAATCGAGGAACTGTTGACTATAACGATTAAAAAAAATAGGAGGAACAAAAATGAAAAAAGCACTTATAGTTGCCTTGAGTCTAACGCTCGTCCTGGGAACGGTCTTCGCAGTCAGTGCCAAGAAAGAGGGTGTCCTGGAGATCTGGACGGACAAGGTTCGTTACGAAATACTCAAACCGATAGCGGAGGACTTCGAAGAAGATTACAGCGTAGAAGTCGAACTTTCACAGATAAACTACGACGACATTCGGTCTCAATTCAACAAAGCGGCACCCTCGGAAGAAGGGCCCGACATCCTGATCGGTGCACACGATTGGACGGGAGAATTGGCCCAAAACGGTTTACTGGAACCGATCATGATGTCCGAAGAACTGAAGGGCAAATTCACCGAGGTCAGCCTGGATGCTTTTACCTACAACGGCAATATTTACGGTCTGCCTTATTCCATGGAGGCCATCGCTCTAATCTACAACAAGGAACTAGTGGAGGAGCCGCCAGAAAGCTGGAGCGAACTGATGGAGGTATCCAGAGAACTGACAAACCCGGAAGAGAAACAGTACGGTTTCGTTTATCCAGGGACCGGTGACCCGTACCATACGTACCCATTCATTAGCGCGTACGGCGGCTACATCTTTAAATACGACGAAGGCTTCAATCCTGACGAACTCGGCCTGACCACCGAGGGAGCACTGAAGGGGTTAAGGACCCTCGATAGCATGTACGAGGACGGCCTGATTCCACAGGGCATCGATTACAGTACCTCACAGGGCCTCTTTACCGAGGGCGATGCCGGCATGTGGATGACGGGACCCTGGGCAATTGGCGGGGTAAAGGATGCAGGAATCGACTTTGGAGTCACGAAACTTCCTCCCATGGACGGCAACCAGCCCAAACCTTTTGTGGGAGTAAACGGATTTTACTTGAGCAGCTACGCCGAGGATACTGTTTTGGCGAACGAATTCCT
>CAZWZR010000285.1:0-1982 GCA_964638365.1 uncultured Thermotogae bacterium
GACGAGTTATTTATTAGAAAAAAGTAGTCCTACCAGCCCGATCCGGGGCTAGCTATAGCTCCCGCTCAACAAAAAAACAGTACTGACAAACCGGAACTGTAAATCTTTTCACTTTCTCCAAAGACTCAAGAGCCATTTTTCGAACAAACCTCAGCATTAAACAACTCTACCTATGACAGACCTCCTAGATCCAATATTCCAAACACAACGGGAACCACAGGAGAAGCAGGTCATAATAACTACCCAGCAAGGATAACTTCGTGAAGGGGCCAATTAAACATCAGGGTCTCCATCAAGCACATAGAGGCCCAATCAATTCTTCGCCATATCCTCGTTTTTCCAATAAATAGCGATTATTTGCCTTAAACGTGCCAACACCGAGTCTAGTGTTAAACTGACCGCAACTGAGAAAGCCGTAATTCCCATATGGCGTCTTCATGGCTGGTCCCGCGCTCGAAGAATTTTCCGGAGGCAAAAGGTAGGATATTACTTCTCTGGGTAATTCACTGGTGTAGTCAAGCCCCAACACAGATTCTTTACCCCGGTTTTCAATCATCCCTTCGATCGCTTGTTTTATGATGTAAATACTTCCCCACCCCCAGCTTGCCGAAGGGGAAGAAACGGGAGGCTCTCCATATCTTTTTTGAAAAGCTGACTCCATCTCGACGGCATGTTTTGGTGCCTGGTACTCATCGAAGCGCCTGGCATATTCCCCATTATCGTAATGCACAGCGTAAATTATTCCTTCGCCAATTCCTTTATTAACGACTTCTTCTTCGAAAGCGGAAGAACCGTTTGGGGTTTGCCCCGTATAATAGCTCAGCTCCTCCCTTTTTACGCCTCGGCGATCCAGTTCCCTGGCAACAGAAATAAGATCGGCAGGTATCCCTGTCCCTATCATAACCCCGTCAGCTGAAGAGTGCAGCACTTTAGCCACCAAAGTCGAAAAATCCTGACTAAACGGGGTGTATGATTCTGTTCCTACCAGCTCCCCACCCGGTATCTTTTCCAGCTGGCGCTGGAAGATACTTTTATATTCTTTCCCCTGATTGTTGTTAGGCACAAGGAGGAAAAGTCGTCGATCATTTCTTTCCTCCACGGCGTATTTAATGACGGGAGCTATCTGTAACGCCTGCTGGGTACCGAATCTAATGGAGAGAGGGTATTTATCGTGTTTTCCGGTAAAACCCGCAACGGTTCCGAAAAATATTTGTGGGATCTCAGCCGAACTAAGTATAGGTTGGCTTGCCAAGCCGTGAGTACCAATTAGTGGTCCGAGCGCAAAACTTATGTCACCACGACTCGCCAATCTACGTGCTGCCTCGGAAGCCCCCTGTGAGGAGGTCTTCCCATCATTGATTTTTAACCGCAATTCTATTTCCCCAGCGATACCCCCTCCGCTATTAATCCTATCCAGGGCAAGTTGAGCACCCTTTTTCATTAATCTCCCTACAGGGGCATTGGAACCGGTGAGGGAAAATATCGCCCCAACTTTTATATTAGAAGTAGAGCTTTCAGCTCTTAACGAACCGGCAAAGGGCAGTGAAAGAGACAGCAAAGAACCGCCAGCTAACCGGACAAAACTTCTTCTTGTTAGCTTATCGCTCATCTATTTAGACTCCTTCTTTAAATTTCACTTTTTGAATTAATTTTCTACTTTAAAAGCGTAACGAAAATGGTATCCCTGCGGATGAGAACTCCAGTTCAAAAAGGGTCTTCGGTAAATGAACGGAACCTCAAACGCCTCTTTGGCAAAATTCCACTGCTTTTCAATCGTGGGATAAATATCAATTATGTGCCATCCGGGCCTTCCCGTGGCCTTCAGCTTCCCTTCGACAACTCCCGGAATGTCCCCGCCACAGACGTAGCCAATATAGGAGTTATCGTAAAGTATAGTTGCCTGGTTCCAGGTCTCGTTCCAACCAACGCCCCGACCGCCTATGGTAATCTGGGTATTAGGAGGACCGCTTTCGGGTTCCAAT
>CAZWZR010000286.1:0-1980 GCA_964638365.1 uncultured Thermotogae bacterium
TCGAAAACGCGTTAAAGGACGAGAAATGGAAGGACAACCCCGATACAGAACTCGGAATGATCTCCTACCTGGGTTATCCTGTCAAATGGCCAAGCGGAGATCCCTTCGGAACCATCTGCGTATTGGACGAACAAGAGCGAAGCTACGATGAAGAGACGATGGATTTGCTCGAGCACTTCAGGGAACTGGTAGAGGCCCACCTTGGACTTTTGTACAAAAATGAGAAACTTAACAGGAAAAACGAGGCCCTCTCGAAAACGAAAAAAGAACTCGAAGAATCCGAAAGAAAGCTCCGCCAGCTTCACGAGGTCGTGGACCGATTCCAGCGATGTGGAACCGAAGAGGAGCTCTGTGAGGAAGCAACTGGCGCCATGGAGGAGTTGCTGGAGCTTGATACCTGTATCTTTTACTGCGTCGAAGACCAAACCCTCGATCCCGTTTCGAGCGTAGGGGTCGAGATAGAGGAGGTACCGGCCCAGGGACTGGACGGAGGGATAGCGGGCGAGGTCTATCGGAAAAGACGGACCATCACCGGGGAGAATCCCCGAGAAAAGGATATCGTAGGGATCCCGAGAGATGGGTTAAAAAGTTACATGAGCGTACCGATAGGGGACCTGGGTCTATTCAAAATAACTTCAGGAAAAGAAGGTAATTTCAGCAGGGTAGACACCGAACTTGCAGAGATATTTGCCGGTCATTTAAACGAAGAGGTCAAGCGAATAAGAATGGCGGAGGAACTAAAAGAGCAGGCAATCCGGGACCCGTTATCCGGTCTGTACAACCGCAGGTACTTTAACGAATCTTTAGGGAAAGAAGTGGAAAGGTGCAGACGCTACGGTGAGACTCTGGCCTTTTTGATGCTCGACGTCAACCGGTTCAAGGAGGTAAACGACCGCTACTCTCATCAGACGGGTGACGAGGTACTCCAGGAAGTAGCAAACTTGCTACAAAGTAACGTCCGGGACGCCGACACCGTAGTCAGGTACGGAGGGGATGAGTTCCTTATAATGATGCCCGAAACCGAGGAGGTAGCCAGCACGGTAAGCCGCCTGGAAGAGGAGCTCGAGAAGTGGAACGAGGAGTCCGATCTGCTTGATTTCCCTTTGACGCTTGCAAAGGGAACCGCCCGTTGGAGTCCCGACCAGGAGAAGGGTGTGGAAGAAGCCCTAAAAGAGGCAGATGAAAAGATGTATGAGGACAAGGAGGGATGACTTCCAGAGCTTTTAATAGTAGCTTGCAACACTCACCCCTAAAGTGTTGCAGGTAATACATTTCACACAAATCTTCACGAAATCCAAAATATCGCTATAACGCAAATTTAAACTGCGATCGTCGCTATTAAGTTAAAGTTGACATTTTCCCGTAGCTATTACGTAGCTAAACCAGGCATAAGACGATGGTAACGAAAGCGGGGAAGTAACCCGAATAGATAATTCATACCAGGCCTCCTAAAATCAATGAAAATTTATTTTTAGCCTATCGCAGATCCTCGATATCCCGGCCGAGGGGTTAATCTTTTTATCCCTGTAATATCGAGCTATCGGGTAGAATAGCTCCCTCGCATTACCGTTTTAAGCGGGTCTAAGTCCTCCGGCGGGGGTTAGAGAGGCGTTATGGGAGCTTTTTGGGGAGGTTAGTAAAGAAATCTCTTGAATCGAGCTACCCCCGCCCAAAAAAAAGGGGGCATTACTCCCGATTAATGGCTTCGCCACCGCGATTTCTTTACTTTAAAATCCTTAATGGCTTGCTTTAGTGTATGTTCTTTGTTATTTGTAGAAGAATTGTTTTGCGGACAACTGCTTTTCGGGGGTTCAAAGTAGGAGTCCTTCGCCTGAAATAACCGCGCCTGATTGGTCGAATTCATGTAATAAATCGGGGACAGACGCTAATTAAAAGTTATTTTTTGAAACCCTGTGAATGGGCTGTAACGTAAGCTGGAGCCGGCGAGTGGATTCGAACCACCGACTAACTGATTACGAA
>CAZWZR010000287.1:0-598 GCA_964638365.1 uncultured Thermotogae bacterium
GGCTTTGATAGCGTGGGCGGGTTCGAGGGCGGGAATTATACCTTCGGTTTCGGATAGGGTGCGGAAACCCGCAAGTGCTCCCTCATCTGTTACGCTGACGTAGCGGGCTCGGCCCAGTTCCTTATACAGGGCATGCTCCGGACCAACCCCGGGATAATCCAGTCCCGCGGCGATGGAGTCCGTTTCCTCTATCTGACCGTTTTCGTCCTGGAGAAGCAGGGACTTTGCTCCGTGGAGAACCCCCTCTTCTCCATTGGAGAGAGTTGCGGCGTTTCCTTTACCACTACCGCCAGCTTCCACTCCCGTAAGTCCAACCTCCCGGGCGTCCGCGAAAGGATAAAACGTCCCCATCGCGTTACTCCCACCGCCGACGCAGGCTACGAGGTGGTCGGGTAGACCTTCACCTTTTTCCTTCATCTGACGTTTTATCTCGTCTCCGATGACACGCTGGAAATCCCGTACCATACTGGGATAGGGGTGGGGACCAACCACTGAACCTATCAGGTAATGGGTATCCTGTACGCTGCCGGACCAGTCCCTGAGTGCTTCGTTGATGGCGTCTTTAAGTGTCTGGCTGCCGGTGTCTACCTCGTGGAGG
>CAZWZR010000287.1:608-1968 GCA_964638365.1 uncultured Thermotogae bacterium
CGAAAAGTTCCATCCTGAATACGTTCGGTTTTTGCCTTTCCATGTCGATGGCGCCCATGTAGACCTCGACGTCAAGCCCCAGGACGGCCCCGGCCAGGGATGTCGCTACCCCGTGCTGGCCCGCCCCGGTTTCACAGATTAGCCTTTCCTTCCCGGTCTTTTTTGCCAGCAGTGCCTGCCCCATGACGTTATTGAACTTGTGGGCTCCCCCATGGATCAGGTCCTCTCGTTTCAGGTAGATTTTTGCACCACCGGCTTTTTCCGTCAGCCTCCTCGCTTCGTAGAGCGGCGAAGGCCTTCCCCCGTAATTTCGGTTGTACCTCTCCAGCTCGCGGTTAAATTCCGGGTCGTCCCTGTATTTATCGTAAGCTTCTTTTAGGTCGTCCAGAGCCGGGTAGAGGATCTCCGGGACGTAACTGCCGCCGAAGGTCCCGTACTTGCCGGCTTTGGGATATTCGCTAAGTTTCACTCTTCTTCACCTCTTTAATGAATTTACCCGTCTTCTCCGATGATTTGTCACCACTTGCTTCCAGTCCTGAAGCCGCGTCCACCGCATAGGGCCTAACTTTCTCCACTGCTTCCCGAACGTTACCTGGCTTCAAACCTCCCGCCAGAATGACCGGGAAGGGGTGAACCGCATCTCGAATCATCCGGCTTGCCTCCCAGTCATGGGTTTTCCCGGTTCCACCTGCTCTACCACCCGACTTGCTATCCAGCAGGATCGCATCCGCGGAAGAATTCGAGAGGCTTCGCGCTCTGCTAAAGAGATCCTTTCTCTTTCCTTCTACCTCTACCGATAATAGAGCAATCAGACCGTGATAGCCCGGAACTGATTCCCTGATTTCCTCGATTCGGCTCGGGGCAAGCTCGGAATGCAGCTGCAGGTAATCCGGGCCGACTTCACTGGCCAGCCCGGCAAGCTTCTCGGGCCCGGTTTCGGTCGTGACGAGCACCGAGTTCGTAAATGGGGGCACCAGGTTTACTAGCCTGGCGGCGGCACCCGGGCTCAGGTTCCTCCCTGATCGCGGGGTGGAAACGATAAACCCGACCGCATCCGCACCGGTGACCGAATTTAGGTCGCTTTGGTTCTGGTTACCGCAAACCTTGATTTTAACCATCGGTTTTCCCCCTCAATTTACTTAAATAATCGACCGGTTCCGGGGCCCGGGTAAGGGAGGTTCCGACGAGGAAAGCATCCGCACCTGCCTTTCTCAGGTAATTTATATCCTCTCTGTCGGAAATTCCGCTCATCGACCAGACGATTCGGTCTTTATCCGCACTTCCGAGAATTTCCTTCGTCGTTGTCAGGTCGATTTCCAGACTCCGGAGGTCCCGGTTATTTATCCCGATCATGTCGGCT
>CAZWZR010000288.1:0-1933 GCA_964638365.1 uncultured Thermotogae bacterium
GCTCTCCCTAGTTTGAGGTGTAATGGGCAGTCAAATCCTGGCAGACAGGGAGGGTTGTTTAACTTTATGGCTTCTGGAACCGTAAAATGGTTCGATGACGACAAAGGATACGGTTTCATCGAACAGGAAGACGGCGACGACGCTTTCGTCCACTATTCTGAGATAGCCGGTGAGGGTTACAAGTCACTGGAAGAAGGCCAGGAAGTTGAGTTCGACGTGGAAGAAGGCGACAAGGGCCCGAAAGCGATTAACGTAGAGGTCCTCTAGTTTACAGGTTTGGTGAAGGTAGCTTAACTCGAATATAAAGGCCCCGGGCAGGGCTCCTGCTCGTGGCCTTTTGATCTTTACATAATCCCCCACCCATAAGTATTTAGATTAGCAAGGACCTTCATCTCCTTTTCGGTTTCCATTAAGGCGATTCATCATGAAAATTACCATTAGAGAGGCAAATTCCAGGGACCTGAAAGATCTAACTGGCCTGGTAAAAAAGTTCCAAGAGGAACATAGCCGTCTGCTTGGCGGGAACAGCACGGTGGAACGCCAGGAGATTTCAAAAGAAGTGCGCTCGAACCTTCAGGAAGAATCCAGGGGATATTTTCTGGCACAGACACCAAAGGAGAAGCTCATAGGCTATCGTTCTTGGGAGCACCGAGATGACTACTATTTTACAAAAGAACTATTTGTACGTCCGGACTACAGACGAGAAGGGGTAGCCAGAAAGCTAATCCGGACCATGGAGGAATGGTTGCTCAAACGAGGCCAGCACAGCGCCTGTATAAGCTGTGTTCCGCAGAACCTGGCGATGATCCAGCTGGCTCGCTCGGAAGGTTACCAAATTTTAAACCAGATAGAAATGAGAAAGAACCTATCGGAAGATACCCCGAAGCCTAACGAAGAACGGGAGGCACTCGGTTACAGCTGGGAAATCTTTTAAGTTTCCGAAACGTACCTATTCCCAGCCAGGTAGAACCTGAGTTGTTCCTCCTTACCTTTTGATACTCCTATCCTACCGGAAGTCTCTATTTCCCCGAAATCACCATCGGAACCACTTTCAATCCAAAGGACTTCGGATTCGGTCAAATCGAGTCCATTCTCAACCCGGTCAATTCCGAACGTCTCCGTCAGTTTTCCCGGCCCGTTCGCCAATTTTTTCTTTTCAGTTACGCCTCTGTTCTCGTGCATTCTCTCCAAACCGGAAAGCGGTTCTACGGCTCTGATCAGAGTTGCGCCGGGGCTTTCCTTCGCTTCGGTAACGACGTTAAACATGAGATGAATCCCGTAAACGAGATAGACGTAAACGAGGCCAGGCTTTCCCCACATGATCTCGCTCCTGGGCGTCTTGCCGGATGAGGCATGGGACGGAGGGTCGCCTTCTCCGTAATAGGCTTCGGTTTCGACGATTTTCCCGCGCAAAGTCTCGTCGTCCAGCTTGCGAACGAGGTCCTTGCCCAGCAGGTCCTGGGCTACTTCCGCGGTATCTCGGTTGAAGAAATCTCTGCTCAGTCTTTTCATATTCATGTTAGGAGGAATCCGTTGCTCCAAATATGATATGGAAGGCTAAAGCCTTCCTCTACACAAAAAAACAAACATAGAAACCGGTTGTTGTAGCGGAGGTCTTTAGACCTCCATATTCCTGTCAGGTAATCGTAATTCCCAAGTTCTCCGCTACAATAGTCAGTTTGACCGAACAGCCCACTTCGGGTAGCGAAACTCTTTAAAAGTTCCATGACGCCAAATGGAGAACCGCGGAAGCCTAAAGGCTTCCGCTACACGAAAAGGGATCACGTTTTTTGTTTGTGTAGTGGAAGTCTTTAGACTTACACTAGTTTTGGTCTAATACGGCACGCTATAGGTTTCCATTACATATTAAACATCCGAACACTTGATGCTTTTTTGTAGCGGAGGTCTTTAGACCTCCATATTCCTGTCAGGT
>CAZWZR010000289.1:0-1930 GCA_964638365.1 uncultured Thermotogae bacterium
GGATTTTCCTGAACGGTTTCCAAAGCTAGTTTTACAGGTAAAATGCTACACTATGTCTTCTGGTTCGATTTGCCCCCTGATTACTCTTATAATTCCTTAAATATGAAAGAGCTTCCCGAAAAAACAAGGACTTTTCTGGGCTATTTGTTTGGAGCGGGCTCGCTCTACCTGCTCTGGGTGATCCTTTTCCGTAACCTGGAGCTGATATATCTCGTTGGCGGCGTTTTCGTGGTCGTTTTCGTTCTTTTTCTCTTTCACAGGTTCAACTTATCCATAGATACTCCG
This sequence comes from uncultured Thermotogae bacterium, assembly GCA_964638365.1. Lineage (GTDB taxonomy): Bacteria > Bipolaricaulota > Bipolaricaulia > M55B111 > M55B111 > JAGXLP01. Next base: position 286 of record CAZWZR010000289.1, read on the forward strand.
ATCGAATCCCTGGGACGCCCGTTAACCTGGCTCCGGTTTTTCGCCAGGCTCCTTTACGAAATATTCAGGTCAACCGTCCGGACCTGTTACCTGATCGTAACTGGAGGAGTCGAAGGGCGAATTGTCGTCTATGATACTGAGCTAAAGACGGGTTCGAGCAAGCTCTTCCTGCTGAACTCGATTACTCTGACCCCGATAACCATCGCTATTCTCTCTGAAGAAAACCTCGTTTACATTCACCATATCGACCTGGGTGGGCAGGACGAGTACGAAGAAATGGTCGACAAAATACGCTCCGACTTCGAGGAGCCCTTGAAGGAGCTGCAGGGTTAATAATTTATGATAAGGATTTCAATTGAGGTAATAGTTGGAATAAGCCTGGCTCTTACTCTCTACAGGCTATTCAGCGGACCCGACGTACTCAACCGCCTGCTTGGGTACAGTTCCGTTACGGCAAAGATAGTGATCTTGCTCGCAGTGGAGGGGGTTTTCGGCGGTAGAACCGTGTTTGTCAATCTTGCGTTGATTTATGCAGTACTGAGTTTCCTCGGAATTGTCATCATCGCGAGGTATATAGAACGAGAAGTATGAACGTAATTTCACTGATACTGATTTATACTGGACTGCTGGCAATGCTGATAGGATCATTCGGGATTGCCCGGTTGCCCGACATTTATTCTCGATTGCAGGCGAGCGGTGCCTCCGATACAGTCGGGGTAATACTGATCTTGCTGGGCTTTCTCCTCCGCAACGGCTTCCGGCTGCCCGATTCGTTTCTTGCCCTACTGGCCTTCTTTTTCTTTGTTACGGGTCCAATTGTGACTCACTCGATCGCTAAAACCGCCTTTCTCTCAAACGTAGAACCATCCACGATGCCCGACCGGAGTGAAGAGGAGTAAAGATGCTGATACTTTTTACCCTGTTACTCCTCGGTCTTGCACTGGCCGTTCTGGCTCAGGAGAGGTTATTGAACGCTGTTATACTGCTGGGGGTTTTTAGCCTGCTGAGCTCCGCGGTATATTTCCTCGTCGGGGCACCGGACGTAGCAGTGACAGAAGGAGCGATAGGTGTGGCCTTCGTGACCTTTATTTACGTGCTGGCCCTGAGTGACCAGGGGAAGCTGCACGTAGTGGCCGAGGAAGTCCCTCCGTTTTTATTGCAGGAAAAAGGGAAGCTGCGAGGGATAGAGCTGGAGATATTGGAGGATTTTGCGGATGACGTCAACCTCGACCTCGAAGTCGAGTTCGTTTCACCTGATGAACTGAAGCCCCTGATAGGGGGGAGGCGGGCGGACGTTATAGCCGGGGCCTACTTTTCCGGTTACCTCCCCGGAGAAGGACTGAAAGAAACGGAGAGTTTTTACAGTGCTCAGCTGGTAAAGGTCATGCGCTCCGGGGCCGATGGGGGTAAAACCGGCGTCTTGCCCGAAATAGAGTTCATAGAAGACCAGGAAGCCGGGGATATCGGCCTCGAAAAGGATGGTCCATTCAAAGTAGGAGAAACGCGCCGGATTACCAGGGAGCAGGAGCTGGATGGGGAAAGTCTGGTCCGGTACGACTCCCTGAACGAGATGATCGACGCTTATAACCGCGGAGAAGTAGAAGCCCTTGTGGCAGATTCCGGACGGGTATCGAATGCCTTATAC
>CAZWZR010000290.1:0-1923 GCA_964638365.1 uncultured Thermotogae bacterium
GGATTTTCTTCTTGAATATTTAAGAGAGGCTTAGTTTAAGTTATATTCATTATTGGTATATTAATTTTGAATTCATATCTGCCTAGAACGAGGTGACGAGAATGAAAAAGATACTTGAATCGGTTCCGAACTACAGCGTCGGCGCCGACAAAGAGGTAATCGAATACCTGGTAGAACCTTTCAGGAAAGAAGACGGTGTAAAACTGCTGGATTATTCCGCAGATGAGGATCACAACAGGCTCGTAGTGACTAACGTCGGTAGTCCGGAACCTTTACTCCGTTCCACGCTCGAGTCCATGGGTATAGCCGTAGAACTCATAGACATGAACGAACACGCCGGCGAGCATCCAAGAATGGGGGCAACCGACGTCGTTCCCTTTACCCCTGTCAGGAACGTTGAGATGACCGAGGCAATCGAACTGGCGAAGTCCCTCGCCAAAGAAGCGGCCGAGCGTTTTGACCTCCCGATCTACCTCTACGAAGAGGCTGCTACCAGACCGGAGCGTCAGGACCTCGCCGAGATTCGTAAGGGGGAATTCGAGGGTTTTCCCGAAAAGATCGAAGAGCCGAACTGGAAACCAGACTTCGGTCCCGCGAAAGTCCATCCGACGGCCGGAGTAACTGCTGTCGGGGCGCGTAAGCCACTCGTCGCTTTCAACGTGAACCTGGAGACCGACGACCTCTCAGTGGCGGAAGAGATAGCGCGGGAAGTACGTCACTCCAGTGGAGGGCTCCGCTACTGCAAGGCAATGGGAGTTGACCTGGAAGGAGAAAAAGCCGTCCAGGTTTCGATGAATATGACCGACTATACCAGGACGTCACTTCAGCAGGCCTTCGAGCTTATCCGAACGGAAGCGGAGCACCGAGGTGTAGCAATCAGGGAGAGCGAAATAGTTGGCCTTGTCCCCCAGGAGGCATTGACTGACGTAGCGGAATTCTACCTCAACCTGAAGGATTTCTCTACAGATCAGATCATAGAGAATAGACTGCTGGAAGATCTTTAATGGACAAAAAACTAGTCACCAATATCGGCCAGCTGGTTACTCCAAAAGGTGACGGCTTTTTAGCGGGGGAGGATATGAACTCCCTGGAGGTCAGTGAGGGGAAAGAGATCCTGATTTCCGAAGGTATTATACAAGAAGTGGGCGATAGGGGGGATTTTTCGGAACTCAGACTTGATGATACCGAGGTATTGAATGCAGGGGGAAAACCCGTCCTGCCAGGGTTTATCGACCCCCATACCCACTTCGTATTCTCCGGTTACAGGGCCGGAGAGTTCCAGTCCCGGCTTCAGGGAAAAAGCTACGAGGAAATAGCAAAAGAGGGCGGGGGGATCCTCAGCTCGGTCTCTTCGACCAGGTCCGTCTCTTTTCCGGAATTAAAAGAGGAATCAAAAAAAAGGCTCGGGTCCATGGCCCGGTTCGGGGTTACTACCGTCGAAGGAAAAACCGGCTACGGCCTGGACCAAGAGACCGAACTAAAACAGCTAAGAGCCATGAAGGAACTGGATAAAGAGACCCCCATGGACATCGTTCCGACCTTTCTGGGTGCCCACTCGATCCCCGAAGAATACGAAGGTCAAAGGGAAGATTATATAGATTTGGTCACGGAGGAAGTCGCACCCAGAGCAGCAGAACTGGGGGCGGAATTTTGTGACGTATTTTGCGACCGTGGTGCCTTTACGGTTGAGGAAACCAGAAGTATACTGAACCAGGGAAAAGAACTTGAACTCAAACCAAAAATCCACGCCGACGAAATAGCCGGAACCGGAGGGGCTGAACTGGCCGCCGAGGTCGGGGCGATATCGGCCGACCACCTCCTGAAGGCCTCCAACGAAGGGTTAACGGCAATGAGGAAAGCGGGAGTCATAGCAGTTCTGTTACCCATAACTGCTTTTAGCCTGAAGGAGGACTACGCCCGAGG
>CAZWZR010000291.1:0-1910 GCA_964638365.1 uncultured Thermotogae bacterium
TGGGTAAATGACGCAATCTATCTCTGTAGAAAAGACCCGACCGATCAGGCCAGACTACCGAGTAATTCGAGCAGGAAATCCCAGAACCTTCGCACTGATTCAACTTCCATTCGCTCGTCCGGGGAATGGGGAAATTCTATATTCGGGCCCAGGGCTATCATTTCTAGCCCTTCAACCTTTTTCCCGATTATTCCCGTTTCTAGTCCACCATGAATCGTCCTCACTTCCGGATCTCTACCCCTCAGATCCCGAAACACTTCCACGGCCCGGGTCAACAATTCCGAATCCCGAATCGGTTGCCAGGCGGGATACGCCTCATTTTGGTTCACCTGGGCCCCAAAAGAACCTGCAATCAGCTCTATCCTTCTCCTCAGGTTCTCCAGTTTGGACCCACGGCTGCTCCTAGAACTAACCAGCACTTTGATCCGTTCTCTTTCGGTCCTGATGGAAGCCAGGTTAGTCGATGTCTCGACGGTTGATTCGAACCTCTGATCATAGGCCATGACCCCATGGGGCAGCGCCAGGAGTAGATCAAGAGCGGTTCTTCCTGCTTCCACGGTCATCACCCGATCGGATTCAGCGCCGGGTTGCTCCTCGACCCCGAGCTCCATTTCGGGCTCGGTTTCCGCGTACTCCTCCCGGAAGACTACAAATGCCTCCTTCAACTTACTTCTAAGTTCTCCGACTTTCCCCTCATAGGACAGGAGCGCGCTTGCTTCTCGAGGAATGGCATTGTGCTTGTCGCCACCGCTTATTTCAGCCAACCGAAAGTCCAGATCCTTCCCCACTCCGTCCAGCATCCGGCCAAGCAACTTGTTGGCGTTGGCCCGGCCTCTGTCTATATCCTCTCCGGAGTGTCCGCCGGCCAGCCCGCAAACACTCACCTCTACCAGCCGACCGTCGGAATCGTCAACCCACTCAATCGGTAGATCTATTTCGGTCTTTCCGCCCCCGGCACAACCTATCGTAAAGGCTCCAAAGTCCTCGCTATCCAGGTTAATCAGCTTATCCCCCCGAAGAAAACCCGGATCGAGGTTCTTCGCTCCATTTAACCCTCTCTCCTCGTCGACGGTAAAGAGGTAATCCAGAGGCCCCACCTCGTAATCACCTGTTGCCACGGCTAAAGCAATAGCTACCCCGATACCGTTGTCGGCACCAAGAGTAGTCCCTTCAGCAGTAACCCAGCCGTCTTCTTCGGTAAGCTCTATCGGATCGGAAGAAAAGTCATGCTCCACGGACGAGTTCTTTTCACATACCATATCCAGGTGGGCCTGTAGAACGACGCCCGGGCTCTCGCCTTCTCGGGTGTCGCTCAGCAGGACGTTTCCGGCTTCATCGACCTGCGACCGGAGCCCGTTATCTGCAGCAACCTCCAGAACGTACTCCCGGATCCTGTCCTCGTTTCCAGAACAGCGAGGTATCTCGCTTATCTCTTCGAAAAAACGCCAGATTTCTTTAGGCTCTAATTTTAACATGGTAAGAAAGGTTATCCTCTTTCGAGAATTTTCACAAGCTTAACGCTCACTATATAGTTTTCGAAATTCGCTGAAAACTCTCGGTCCTTGCGTTAAGTCTTGTTTTCGGTTTTGCCCAGACAATCCAGTTGATGTCCTGTAAGGATTAAAGTTTTAGTCCTCTTAAGTTTATGGCAGATATCCGCAACAAAAGATAAAGGCTCCGGTGGTCTTTGGAAACCCATCCTGCTGGTATAGTCGAGCCGAGAACTCCACTCCAGAGCACGACACTTATGAAAAACCACCCTTTGAGTTGTTCTTCGTTCCTTACCAAGCGGGATTGAGCACCCAGCAACGCCCGGGTCGGAGTATGGCTTAAGAATCCATTCCCCGGGAATCGGATCCTGACCAAAGGGAAGACTCAAAAAATATTTGATTACGAGGGAGGTTCGCTGT
>CAZWZR010000292.1:0-1910 GCA_964638365.1 uncultured Thermotogae bacterium
AGTTTACACCTCCTTTGCTAAGTTGGGCCGCTGCAGCTAGGAGGTTTTAGCCCGGGAGACTCGAGGCAAATCCCATTCTTATAGAGGCGAGTTTGGAATACTTCTACATTACTGTTTATAATGCTCTTGGAGTTAATCATCAAAAGCAGAACTGGTTGAACAAAACAATGATTGCGAAACCCAAAACCATCAAGAGGTGATCACCTTGAAATCCATCGGGAGAATTGTCGGACTGTTAGTCATAACTGGCCTGATCCTCAGCTCATTCGCATCGACCGGGGTAGCTCAGGACGATATATCGCCGGTAGTTCCAGCGATAGCCTCCTTCATCATCCCGGGTTCCGGTCAGCTGATAAACGACCAGCATAACAAAGCTCTGACGCATTTCGTGGTCGGTGTGGCCCTGTATTCGGCTTACTCTATTCCTTACGTTTACAGGTCCCCTGCAATAAGCGTGCTTCCCGCCTTAAATCTGGCCTGGTCCGGCTACAGCGCATACGATGCCTATCAGGTGGCCGAGAGACGGGGAGGGGTATTCAATTCCTCACTCGAACTGGAAGATCCGGAGAGGGGATCGTTCGGAAAAGTGGATCTGGATCTCTCCGATCCGAATAATTCTCCGGAGTTTTCGGTATCCCGGGTTTCAGGTTAGAGCAAGCACTGATTTAACTCGTTATCGTCAACCGAGTTGATCCTGATTTCCCGGTATGGCTTAGCATTGTGAGCTTTATGTTTGCCACTCCCGACTATAGAAAATTCCTCAATTAAACCAGGCACCGTTGTGAAAACTAGGATAGAGGCGAGGCCTCCCGGCCCCGCCTCACAACGGAGGGTGATTTATTACATCCCCCACTCTTCCGGGTCGAATTCGTTCAACTTTTCCGGATCAAACAGGGATTTCGGAATCTCTTTTTCCGGCCTCTCCCTCTTTTCGAAGGTAACCGTGGTCGAGCTATCATCCAGCTGGTTCTCCGCAGTAAGTTTTTTCGTTACGTCCTTACCTTCAAAAGTCCCCAGCTCCTCTACTTCCAGAATCCTGGCCAGATCACCGTCGCTATTTCGATCTTCCGACTTTAAAACCAACCAGTTGTCCTTTCCGACCCAGACCTTACCTTCGGGGTACTTTGCGGTGGCATCCTCCTTCACCGTTGTTTCAAGCACGTAAGCAGGCACTGATTCACCATCAATTGTTAGTTCCGCCTCATCGACCAGTTCCGCATCGTACCTTTCACTCATGTTCCTATCTCCTATCTCCTGAAATGTCAGGTTACTGCCCGCGAAACTACCCTGCTGCTGTGACGTAGGTAACTCCTTTGGTTGAGGGAAGGCCGAAAGCATCAGCCACATCTCGCTTCCACCTTCTTCCGTTTCCCTGCTTAGAAAGATCGAACCCGCTACGTCCTCTGGTTCGAGATAATAGATCAGGCTGTAATTGGGTTCACCCGGCTCCCTCTTCGCAAGAGACCCGAACTTATAACTCGACTCCGTTCCATCCGGGTTTACGTTTTCAAATTTCAGGATAGACAGCACATCACCCTCACTGATTTTTTCCTGTTGCTCGTCGACCTTTTCCAGTATTTCGTCGCCCGTCATTGAATCCTGAGCGAGGGTAGTAGTTCCGGAGACCAGTAACAGCGTCAGGGCCAGAGCGAAAACGACCAAATCGGGAATTTGTCGTTCGAGTTTCATTCTAAATCACCTCTAGATTCATTTCTTGAGTTCGCTTTTCTCTTTTTTTCTTCCAGAAAAGACGGTCGAAGCAAGAGCAGTATCGCCGGTATGACGGTAAAGGCGCTAACCATACTTACTACCATTGTCAGGGCCATCAGTAAACCGAAATTGACTATTGCGCTGAACGAAGAGAAGCCAAGGATCGCGAAACCCACTGCCAGGGCCATCGCATTGTAAAA
>CAZWZR010000293.1:0-1276 GCA_964638365.1 uncultured Thermotogae bacterium
GTCGAACGGTTTCCAAAGCTATAACTTAATTTTACACAGTTATTTCTACACTATCGGAAAAAGAGCGGATTTTTACAAAAGTGGCATTTGTTAAAGATTTAGATCAATTGAAGAAAGTGTGCAAGTTTTCGAAATCGGGTTTTCCTGACATGAATGCTGAAACATTGCATGATTAACACTGTTGCAACTTTTCTTTGAAGAGACATTTCATCACCCCGAATTATTTTGGGAACTCGACGACCCGTACCGCCAGGACGTAACGGTTGAACTGACCAATGGTGTCGCCAGGGCGAGGGAGCCCGTTGCCAGATTGATCGTCTCTTTGGCCGAAGGATCACTTGTCAGGTTCTTTAACCCCGCATTGAGGGCAAGGGAGCCGTAAAACGTCCCGGCCGCAGTTAAGCTCGAGGTCAAATAAGTCTCCAGGTCTTTTCCGACCCTGCCCAACAGTTCGGCTGACTTTTCCACACCAAAGCCGGCTCCAAGGCCCGAGCCGAGCGGGTAACCCACCACAAAGCCGAAGTATAGCGACGAGGGCCCAGGATGATAAGTACCTTCCTGGCTGGAGAAGACCGGATAGGACAGGAGGCTGAAAACCGTTGTCCCGACGGCGCTTCCAACTACCCCGCCTAAAGTAGCTGCCAGCCACCAGGTCCAGCGGGGATGGGAGCCCCACCAGTTATTCTGTTGAGACTCTTCAGCGACGTCGCTTTGACTACTCGCCCCAACGGAGCGAAAAACGGGAAGAAAAACCAGAAAGACAACCAGAGTCGATACCAGAAACCTTTTTCCGTTCACAAATTCCTCCTCTAGGCAATTTTCAATAATGTCCGAGCAAACCCTTTCTTTTTGCAAGGCTCTCGAAGTACTTGAATGCACTATAACCGATCGCAAAATAGATCGCCGAATTGAGGACCAAGAAGACGAGATCCGCTAGCGGGAGCTGGGATATGGTCTTACCCTGAACCATCACTCTTCGCAGAAGGTCCGCCCCGTGAGCCAGGGGAAGGTACTTCATCGGAGGTAAACTTTCGAGCGGAAAAATTACCAGGGCGATAAATACGAACTGGACGATCTGAAGGAATGACTCTACCCTCTTAAAGACAAGAGTCAAGCCCCCGAGGAAGTAACCGATCCCGCCGACGCCGAGCAGAGTCACTCCGATAATCGGCAGGGTACTCGCCGGTTTAAGGTGAAGAAACCTCCCGGTAGTGAGCATCATCAGATACAAAAATCCCAGGTTCGCCAGAAAAAAGAGGGCAAAAGAGGAGAGCAC
>CAZWZR010000293.1:1286-1589 GCA_964638365.1 uncultured Thermotogae bacterium
AGTTCCAGAGGAAGAAACCGACGACGATTCCATCCACCGTGTTTCCGAAGTTCGGGCCGGAAACGAACCCCTTAAAGCCGAAAAATATTAGCAGAAATATCAGATAGATCGTCACTAGACCCGACAAGGAGTCAAAGAAATACCGCTTCAGCTCGATCACGTGTTTCTTTAGCAAGCCCCATAACAAAAGAAGTTTAGCTCTCATTTTTCCCCGCCCTCCACGATATTCAGAAACACCTCTTCCAGGTCGGGTTGCTTCCGATTTAAGGAGATAACCTGGGCGCCCGCTTCCTCGATCCTTTC
>CAZWZR010000293.1:1603-1909 GCA_964638365.1 uncultured Thermotogae bacterium
AGAGGTCGAATTCCTCCTCCAGAGAACTCCTGGCGGTATCTTCCAGGGAATCATCGAGAACCAGACTGTACCCTTCGGCCCGGAAGAGGTCTATCAGGTTCTCCACCCGGTCTTCTACGACTATTTCCCCCTCCTGGAGGACTATCACCCGATCACATACCTCCTCAACCACGTCCATGTCGTGGCTGGAAAACAGAATGGTAAGATCCCCTTCTTCAGCGAGGTCCTGCAGCCGGCGCTCCATATCCCGGGAGGCCTGGACGTCAATCCCCATCGTCGGCTCGTCCGGCAGCAGCAGTTCGCGCT
>CAZWZR010000294.1:0-1908 GCA_964638365.1 uncultured Thermotogae bacterium
ACTACGGCATTATTTTTTACTCCTTTAAGACCTATAAAAACTTTCAGTCGGGGTGGTTGAGAATTTAGTCGGTATTATTGTCTAAAATTATCAGCTTCTTCCAGTTCTCAATATGCGTCTATTCAAGTCTCCAGTCTCTAACTTTCAAAGTTGCATTTACTTGTTGAGCCAAGCTTTCTAATTTAACACTTCTTTGAATAACCTCATGAAGTTTCCCCCGAGTATTTTTTCTATCTCTTTCGAAGAATATCCCCTCTGAGCCAGACCTTTAGTTATTTTGGGTAAATCGCTGATATCCTGTAAATCCGAAAGCTCACCACCTCCGTCGAAATCGGAGCCAATACCTATATGATCGATGCCAACTAAATCCTTCAAATAATCCACGTTTTCCAGTAGGTCATCTATAGAAGCAGTGGGCTCTTCGCTTTCTTCACTATTCTGGAGAAAATTTGGAACAAAACTTAAACCAATTACACTCCCATTATCGGCTAATTTTACTAATTGTTTATCGGTTAGATTCCGGTGATGGGGGGTTAAACTGTTGACGTTAGAATGAGATACCATCACAGGATCTCTGCTCTCCTGAATGGCGTCGAAAAAACCTTTTCTGTTTATATGAGCGAGATCAACGATCATCCCCAGTTGGTTCATCTCATTCACAACCTTCCTGCCGAAGCTGGTTAGATGAGAATCGGATTCACATGCTGAACCGTCTCCAAGTGCATTTCGGTGAAGGTGTGTAAGCGTTAATGAGGTTATACCCAGCTTACTTAACATACGTAAAACTGAAAGGTTTTCGTTCAGTGTTAGGCCCCCTTCTACGGAAACCAGGGCAGATATTTTCGAGTTTTTGATATTATTTTGTAATTCCTCGTAATCTTTGGCTAGTTTTATTCCTTCAGCGTCTTGTATTTCGGACTCCAGAGTATCCAGATAAGAGAGAAGTCTGGAAAGGGGGTTCGAGTACCTGGGAGACACCCAGCAAGCGAAAATTAAGCAGTTTATGCCACCTTTTTTTGCTTTGGGAAGGTCTATCTTGGAGGATTCCGATTCCTCGGAAAGAGTCAATGAGGGGCTTAAAAATTTGTTTTTATCTCCAATATTGTCGAATTTCCCTCTCGTTTCCGTTATGAAAGGGCCTTCCTCTACTAGTCTCAAGACAGTATCGTTGTGGGCATCAATTACAATAGAGTTCTCGTGGATCCTGGACGCAGTATTGCCCTGGTTACTGGAGTTCATAAATACTACCCGTTTTTCCCAAATTGATTTCTTTTTTTTCTGAACAAGAAGAGTTGCATTTTCTCATAACTCTCATCCTCCTGGTATAAAAGCTATTTCAAATGGCGTCTAATGTTTCGTATTTCTACTTTTTAAAGTTACTTTCAAAGGCCTTATCTCAAACAAAAAAACTATAATTCTAGGCTCTCAGCCTCTCCCGGAAGTTTTTGCTACTTGCACTCAATCAAGTTGGTTACAATTGTCTGCTGGACTTGAAAATTAAAAGTCCTCGCCTAAATATTTTGACCACTTTACGGACAAATCTGAACAAGGGTTTTGCTTTTCCGGAAGAACCTTTTACAAATTAAGATAGTTTATTGGCAACTTGAAAACAAGCACTAAGCATCTGCTCTATATTACTTACCTTACCTTCGTCAACTCCAACCTTATCGCCAAAAAAACACTTCGAGGCCCTGTCAAAGAATTCACCAAAACTTGCCGAAGAAGCCCCCACAGCTTGCCCTGGGGAGGAATCGGCTGGTTAACTTAACTTGATACGAGGTACCCAGCAGTCAATTCGCCCTGATTATTCAAGTTCGGTACTGGCACATGACCAGTTCCGAATTGACTGCTGGGTGCTGGGTCTTCTTTTGTAAAAGAACATAGTCCGTAGTCAAATTTGTTTTTCTA
>CAZWZR010000295.1:0-1889 GCA_964638365.1 uncultured Thermotogae bacterium
CCTGCAGCCAGTATCGCTACTACCAGAAAAAAAACGAGAGTCCTTCTCCGGAAGAGGGCGGTTATACCCGTCTGGTCCTCCGCAGCGGCCATAAGCTATCATCCCCCGGGTTCGGAGAAAAGCCGATAGGCGGTACTCTAAAGGCCTGAGGTTGATAATCCCAGCGATCAGGTAAACGTCAGTCCGTTTCTCTTTTTGAAAATATAGATTAATTGGGCCATTCGGCCATGCTTATTTCGTATTCCTCTTCTATTCTCAGCAGCTGGTTGTACTTGCTGATTCTCTCGCTTCGCGACAGGGATCCCGATTTTAGCTGAGTGGTAGGAAGGCCGGTTGCCAGGTCCGCGATAAACGTATCCTCCGTCTCACCTGATCGATGAGAGATTACGGCTGAATATCCAGCCCTGAGTGCCGTTCTGACGGCGCGAATTGTTTCCGTCAGCGTACCTATCTGATTCACTTTGATAAGGATCGAGTTGGCAACGCCTCTTTCTATTCCTTTCTTCAACCGCTTTTCGTTGGTAACAAAGAGGTCGTCCCCGACTATCTGAACCTCGTCACCCATCCTATCCGTCATTAACTTCCAGCCATCCCAGTCCTGCTGGTCCAGACCATCCTCAATCGAGATTATTGGGAACTCGTCAACCCACTCCGAATAGAGGTCTACCATATCCTCCGCTGTCAGGCTGGCACCTCCAACGTGGTAGGTACCCGATTCGTAGAACTCGCTTGCTGCCGGGTCCAGCGCTATGGCCACGTCTTCACCGGGCTCGTAGCCCGCTTCCGAAATCGCCTCTACCAGCAGGCTTAACGCTTCTTTCTCTTCGTCCAGATCGGGGGCAAAACCGCCTTCGTCACCGACCGCAGTTGACATACCCCTGCTGGAAAGGATGCCTTTCAGCTGGTGGAATACTTCCGATCCGATTCTGGCCGCACCGCCGAAACAGTCGGCGCCGATCGGGGTGATCATGAACTCCTGGGGGTCCAGATTGTTATCGGCATGTTCGCCGCCGTTAAGAACGTTCATCATCGGTATCGGAAGACTGGAAGGTGTTACTCCCGATATGTACTTGAATAGAGGCAGGCCAAGGTCGTTTGCCGCCGCCCGGGCAACTGCCATAGAGACTCCAAGTATCGCGTTGGCCCCTAGATTGCTCTTGTCCTCGGTCCCATCGAGCTCCAGTAGCCGCTCGTCTATCTTCTCCTGCCACATCGGGTTATAACCGTCAAGAACGTAAGAAATTTCCTCATTGATGTTTTCAACAGCCTTCCTGACTCCCTTTCCCCCGTACCTGTCGGGATCCTCGTCCCTCAGTTCCAGTGCCTCGAACTTACCCGTAGACGCGCCGGAAGGGACTGCTGCCTTTCCCCAGGCTCCGTTTTCCAGTACGACTTCGGCCTCAACCGTCGGGTTACCCCGTGAATCAAGAATTTCCCTGCCTGTTACCTCTCGAATCTTGGACATTTTATCAACCCTCTCTAGTTTATTGAATGGATTATGCTGATTAAAACAACTCAAAATACCAAATGGTCGGACAAAATATTATACTCAATCCAGTACGGTTTGTTAAGACTGCCCGAGCTACCAGTTAAGGACTGCCGGTTGTCAACTTGTCCTTTCTTCCCCTCCAGGCCGGTTTTTCCGCGCTTATAATATTAACCCACTACCAAGACAACGGCTCCTTTAGCTTAGCTTAAGGGATTAAATACGACCCCTCTTTACCAATAATAGCTGGGAACCCCAGGGCTTGCCCTGAGGGGCTGGCTTTTGGTAAAAACCTAAAAAGAGGGAGGTGATTAAATCATCTCACCGAACTATAAAACTTTTTAGTGGAAGAATAAAACTAGCTCCTAAATGGGAAATTATGAATGGAGAAGAAATTGGTATG
>CAZWZR010000296.1:0-1878 GCA_964638365.1 uncultured Thermotogae bacterium
AACAAATTCCTCCCCAGGGGGTGCCTGGAGCTTCCTCGGCACGTTTTTGTGAAAATACATAACTACGGTTTCGGGCATTGTATCAGCCATCTGGCCTCGTTAGGGGTTCCTCCTGTGAGATCTGCGGTTTGTCCTTTAGTTCTCCCATTAATCTATACATTCTCTGAAGGGACATGAGCCAGGAAAGAGTCGATTCCGCCCCTTCATTTTCATTAACGCGGGAAGGATGTAGTCCGTCCATGCATCCGCCACTGCGGAAATCATATAGAGTATCACCAAGAACGTTTCCCTCCCAAAAAAACCAGTTAAAAGCCATATAAAGGCTATCCAGATAAGACTCGGACCCCGCAGCTTCATAGGCCTGAAAGTTTGCATCAATCAATGCTGCTGTCTCAACCGGCTGCTGATCATAATCGGCCTTTCTCCACCTCGAACGAGTCATCCGTTGTTGCCAATTAGCGATATAATGCCCCTTTTAGAATCAGTCTGAACTTCCATCAGCCACCTAAGGCTCTCTAAGCCACATTTCTTCATCTCATCGTTAGAGGTAAAGTCTCCCCAGCAAATCAGCGCCTGAGACAATCTGGCGTTCTCATAAGTGACTCGGTCTTCGGGCCAGACCCAGTCACCGGAATATTTTCCTTGGAACCCTGCAGCAATTTTTACGCAAGTGACGTACCAAGCAATCTCGTATTCCTGATCTTTTTTTAAATTGCTTTAATTATGTCATATTATAGAGTTTTTGTAAATATAGCGCAAATATTGGGTTGATCCCGATTATTTAAAACGTAGAGTTTATTTTTATACTTTACCTCCATTTAAAGCTTCTTAGGACTTAACTGGTCTAACCTAATTTTTATAAAAAAGAGGTGCTAAAAAGCACCTCTTTTCAATACAACTGATTTAGTTGTTTTTTTATTGTCCGTGTCCAATTCAGCTACCCAGATTATCCACCGGAGAGGAGTTCCGGTAGTTCTCTTGGAGATTTTTGTCGCACATATGTACGTAACGAAGTGCCGTATCTATTTCCTCCCAACCAAACTGTCTTTTCAGCGAAAAAGCATCCAGTTCATTCTGGACTGCCAAGGTTGCGGCGGTATGCCTCAATACGTGGGGAGAGACTTGAATATCCTCCAAACCTGCTTCCTTTTGGATTCTAGTGACCAGGTGTTGTACGTTGCGTTTTTTCAATTTATCTCCCTTTTGTGAGATAAATATCGTCTCGTCCCAAATTCTTTCCGGCTTCCTTTCACGGATCCTCAGCCAGTGCTTTAAAGTCCGAAAGGTACGTTTGCCGAAGAATACCTTCCTATCCTTTGCTCCTTTCCCGTGGACTTTAAGGGACCTCCGTTTTAGATCCAGCTCATCGATTTCGGCATTTATCAATTCGTACAGCCTAAGCCCCATGTCGATAAATACGATCAGCATGGAGTAGTTCCTATAACTAGCCCAGTCTCCCTTGCGTTCCCTGGAGGCGGTCAGCAGTTTCTCAACCTGATCTCCATTTAATACCTTGGGGAACTTGTTCGGGGTTTTCGGCTTACTTATCTTGTCCGTGGGAGCCGTATTCAGGTATTCTTCCTCCACTAGCCAGTTAAAAAATGCCTTTAACACCCTGTGGTGTATAGCGACGGAGGTGTTCTGCAGTCCATCATCCATTAACGAAGCCAAGTATTTTCTGATATCCTTCGTCTCAATATCTCCTACGGAACGGTCTTTTGTTATGGACCCATCTTTAAACCTACCAAATACGTAATCGTAAAGGTTAAGGGTCTTCTCGGCCCGACCATCTACCTTGGCCATCAATTTAAAATCTTCGATAGCTTCATCAAGGTTTACTCCATCGCTCAGGGTAGAACTTTTTTCGTTATTTGATTT
>CAZWZR010000297.1:0-1864 GCA_964638365.1 uncultured Thermotogae bacterium
GGCAAACCCATCGCATTAAGATAGCCGGATTCCACTTTTACCACGTTTGGGGAGCGGTGTCCCTCTCTTGGAGTCGGCCCCAGACTCTTCGTCACCACCCCTCCGGCCCCTTCAAGGGCGACCCTTTTCAGCCCCCCGGGCGTGGTCCCCATGACGCCGCTGGCCAGCATCAGGGGGTTTTCAAGGTGCATACCCGCCACTTCGAGAGCCAGGTTATCACTCTCCACGATACTCACCCCCGGTCAAGAACTTACCGGAGCTACCATTTACTATCTCACCTTCTCGATAAACTATTTCTCCATTCACTAAAGTTGCCACCGGCCAGTAGGATACTTCATAGTTCTCAAACGGGGTAATTTTGGCTTTTGAGAAAAAGTCATCACCGTCGATCCTTCTGGTTCCGTTTCCCTTAAGAACGGTTACGTCCGCCCAGCAACCTTCTTGAAGCCTTCCCCTTCGTTCAAAGCCAAACAGTTCTGCTGGCTTTTTAGTTAAAGCTTCTACAGGTAGAGAAAGCGGGCGACCGTTATCACGGGCAAAAGTTAGGCTTAATGGCAGCAAAGTCTCGACTCCGGGCACGCCGGGGCTGGCCTTTTCGGGATCTCCGGTCTCCTTTTCGGAACGACGGTGTGGTGCGTGGTCGCTGGCTAAAATATCGATTTCTCGATACAAGAAGAACTCCTGTAACCGTTTTACCGCACCTGATTTCCTGATCGGAGGATTCGTAACGGAAGTGAAATCGCTCAGATCGACCTTATCCCGGGAGAGAATGAGGTGGTGAGGTGTAATCTCCGTCGTAGCCCGACCTCCTAACCTGTTGACAGTATCCGCCAGGGTTACATGAGCAAGGTGCAGCCGATCCGGTGGGTCACGCAGGAGTTTATCCACCGCGTAAATTTCTGCCTTCGCCGGTCTCGAACGAAGGTACTCTTGGGGAGATCGCGGCTGTCCCTCTGGTTCGAGTTCGTCCGGATCCTCTGCATGTACGGTCAGCAATCCGTTTACTTCATCGATCCTGCTGGAAAGCTCCTGCCAATTCACGTCTTCCTGGGCCATGTAGTGCTTAAAACCAACCGCACCAGCTTCGGCCATGGACAATAACTCGGATAGATCCTCGGGAATACCGGCGTAAAGGGAGAAGTTCACCAGGCTCTTTTCCTCGGCAATTTGTCTCTTCTCGTTCAACAAATCGACCGATTTTATTGGTGGATCGTTGTTAGGCATATCGACTACGGTAGTAATTCCACCCCGAGCTGCCGCACGGGAACCTGAACGGAAATCCTCCTTGTCCGTTTCTCCTGGGTCACGGAAATGGACGTGACCATCGATGCCCCCGGGGATAACTAAATCCTTCCCGAAATCCATCACTCTGTCAGCCGGTCCTATTTCTTCACCCACCCCTGTTATACGTTCCCCTTCTATGCCGACCTCCAGTTCACGGAAAACTCCGCCATGATAGACGTTCTCGCTCCGTAATTTCAGCCGGTAACTCATATTGGCTCCCTCTTTCCTGAAAAAGTCCTTTCCCAGTTACCGAATTCTACCAGGCTGGACAGCGTTTCCAGGTCCGCGACCGGCCCATCCTGACATACTCTAAAGCCATCTATGAGGCAGGATCCACAGAGCCCCACTCCACATTTCATTACCCTCTCAAGGCTGGCCTCTAAATCAAGCCCTCTCTCCTTGCAAATCTCAAATATCCGGTGGATCATCTTTTCAGGACCGGATGTATAAACCTTACCGATTTCTTTTTCGTCGAAGAGCTCCTTTACGGGGCCCACTACGTCACCTTTCTCTCCCTTGCTTCCGTCCTCGGTAGTCAGGTATTCGGGGTTTAGCTCCTCGAGAAAAAGCAACTCCTCTT
>CAZWZR010000298.1:0-1847 GCA_964638365.1 uncultured Thermotogae bacterium
TTTTTCAGGGGTAGAATGTTTCAGCGATTTAAGCTCCAAATAATTTAGCTTAAAGCCACTTATTTGCGGGAACTGTCCTCCTTAAGATCGGCGGTGATCAACTCCAGCCGGGGGCAATGTGAGTTCATTAATTTCGTTTCAGATTGAACTTTTCGATTTTCTCATACATAATTGAGTAATATAAAAAAATTTAAAATTAGTGGGTAAAGAGTTGAAAATAGAGAACGTATTTAAAAGCAAAGAAGAGATAAACCTCACGTCAGGTAGTCTGGCAAAACCTCTATTCTACCTGGCCCTTCCTGTAATAATTACCAACCTTCTCAGGACCGCCTATAACCTGGCGGACATGTTCTGGGTTGGCAGGTTGAGTAAGGAAGCACTCGCTGCCATTACTTTCTCTTACCCGCTCGTCTTTCTATTTATCGCCCTGGGAATGGGAGTTGCAGTAGCGGGAAGTGTTTTAGTGGCTCAGTACGAAGGAGCTAATGAGAAAGGAAACGCCGAATACGCGGCTTCACAGACGCTGACATTTAGCCTCATAGTGGCAGTCTTTCTCGGAATAGGTGGCTTCTTCATGATAACTCAGGTACTGGAGCTCCTAGGGGCTTCTCCAGAAGTTATTCCCTTTGCTGCTTCTTACCTAAGGATCGTCACTCTGGGGCTTTTCTCACTATTTGGATTTTCCGTATTCATAGCATTGATGAGGGGATATGGGGAGACCGTTACCCCCATGTTGATAATGCTCATTTCGGTTGTCCTCAATATAATTATTGACCCATTCCTGATATTTGGCTGGCTCTGGTTTCCCCCGCTCGGGATCCAGGGTGCGGCAATTGCCACGGTTTCGTGCCGGGGGTTGGGTTTACTCATCGGCCTCTGGATACTGTTTACCGGCCGTAAGGGATTACAGGTCCACCCGAAGGATATGATTCCGGATTACAACTTCTTTAAGAAAATACTAAATATAGGAGTTCCGGCCTCCATAGAAGGGACTGGTCGGGCCGTATCCGTCAACGCCCTGCTTTCCGTGGTCGGGGGTTTTGCCACAAGCGTGGTTGCGGGTTACGGAATAGGGATAAGGGTCTTTTCAACTGTATTTTTACCCGCCCTAGCGGTATCCAGAAGCGTGGAAACAATGACTGGCCAGAATATCGGTGCCAGGAGATTCGACAGGGCGGAACGAGTTAACTACCTTGCCTCCAAGACGATGTTCGTGATAATGACGCTTCTTGGGGTTCTGATATTCTTTACTGCCCCCTGGATAGTCTCGATTTTTACTTCGGAACAGGAAGTCATAAGAGTAGGGGCCGAATTCCTTAGATATATCTCGCTTACATTCGGATTCTTTGGTGCTGCAAGAGTATTTTCCGGAGGCTTTAGGGGGGCAGGACAGACCATGGTTGCGGCAGCAATTGTTATCCTGATGCTCGGGGTAATCCGTTACCCGCTGGCTATTTACTTTTCAAATCTGTTCGGTAGGGTAGGGATCTGGTGGGCTTTCATAGTCTCTAACATTTCGGGGCTGTTTATTGCTTATTTCTGGTTCCGGAGAGGGGGCTGGAAGCAACAAATCATAGACGAAGAAGGAATAGAAAGAGGTGAAGCTGCCGAGGATATCGCGGAATGGGAAGAAACCATAACGGAATAGAGCTTCAGGTCGCCCAGCAGTTTTTCGAACAGAATAAATCCCTGTGAGAAGGGTTGACCCAGGAAGATCTTGGGGCTGAAAAAATGACTAATCCGTCAAACACCAAGACCAAGGAGTTCCCCATTTTTCAATGAAGACCATATTCGTGCTTATTCTTCGAAAAGTTTGGTCATAATGCCTGCGATTAATCCACCGACGG
>CAZWZR010000299.1:0-1847 GCA_964638365.1 uncultured Thermotogae bacterium
TTGCCAACTACGGTCAAATGACCGCGGGAGGCTGGATGTACATTGGGCCACAGGGAATAGTCCACGGAACCTACAGTACCCTTTTAAATGCCGGCCGCAAGTTCCTGGGCAACGATATGAAGGAGGATCTAAGCGGCCAGCTCTACGTTACTTCCGGACTCGGCGGTATGAGCGGTGCTCAGGCAAAGTCGATAGAAATCGCCGGAGGAGTTGGAGTAATCGCTGAGGTCGACGAGTCCCGTATCGAAACCAGAAAGAAGCAGGGCTGGTTGAGCGAGGTCTATGATGACCTGGACGAGATATTCGAACGGGTCCCCCGATACCGCGAGGAAGAAAAGTCCGTATCGATCGCCTACCACGGTAACGTCGTTGACCTTCTGGACTACATAGTGGAAAACGATATCGACGTCGATCTGTTATCCGATCAGACCTCCTGTCACAACGCCTACTCCGGTGGTTACCATCCCGTCGGTTACAGCTACGAGGAAAGCAGAAAGCTCCTGAGCGAGGACCCGGAGAAGTTCAGGGAGAAGGTGGACAGGTCGCTCGAGAAGCACTTCCACCTGATTCAGGAGCTGGTCGATAGCGGTGCCTACTTTTTCGACTACGGCAACAGCTTCATGAAGGCGGTCTATGATGCCGGAGTGAAAGAGATCGCCAAGGACCCGTCCAACCCCAGTTCCGGATTCATCTTCCCCTCATACGTCGAGGACATCATGGGTCCCGTCTTCTTCGATTACGGTTACGGCCCCTACCGGTGGGTCTGTCTTTCCGGAAAGAAGGAGGACCTGCGCCGGACGGACCGGGCGGCCCAGGAGATAATAGACCCCGACAGGCGATCCCAGGATTACGACAACTACGTCTGGATAAGGGATGCAGAAGAGAATGACCTGGTCGTGGGTTCGGAGGCAAGGATACTCTACACGGACGGCCCCGGTCGGGTGGAGATGGCGCTGGAGTTCAACCGGCTCGTTCGGGAAGGTGAGATCGGTCCGGTAATGATCGGTCGGGACCACCACGATCCCGGTGGCACGGATTCACCTTACAGGGAAACGTCCAATATTGAGGACGGTAGCAACATAATGGCCGAGATGTCAGTACATAACTTCGCCGGAAACGTGGCCCGGGGAATGACCATGGCCGTCGAAAGCAACGGCGGTGGAGTCGGTATCGGCAAGTGTTTCAACGGGGGTTTCGGCCTGGTACTTGACGGCAGTAAAAGAGTGGACGATATCATCAAATCCGCCATCGACTGGGATGTCCATGGAGGAATTGCCCGAAGGTCCTGGGCCAGGAACGAACACGCCGTGGAGACGATGATCGACTGGAACGAACGCAAGGGAGCAGAAGGCCACGCTACGCTTCCCTACCACGCCGAAGAAGATCTGGTTGAGGCCTTGATTAAGGAAAAGCGGGAAAAGCACGACGGCGTGTAATGGTTGGTTGATTCGCCCAAACAACGGAGTTAGTTCTCATGTGATACACTAAATTAAGAACTAAAGCTTCTAAAAGATTTGTAGTGATATCAATTCTGGTAATTCCGTGTCTAAAAAAGCTAGCTCTAGGTATAATAAAAATAAAGGAGGTTTAGTAGTTAATAAATCAGGAAACGAAGAAGGTTATCATATTAATAAATTAACATCCCTTAATGTTAATTTTAATACTATTTATGATACTCATTTAAGTGATCTAAAAAAAGTTCCCGGTTTTGATTCTACCAATTCCATGGATGAAAATAAGAAAAAACAAAAATCAAATTATAAGCCGGGAATTATTTTTGGAGGAGGATATTATTATAATAATACCTGGGTTATAAATCAAAATACTAATGAAGGATTTAAAAATAA
>CAZWZR010000300.1:0-1841 GCA_964638365.1 uncultured Thermotogae bacterium
TAATAAGCCCCTTTAAAGAGCTTTTAGCCAAGTTAATAACCCTCAGGTAAGTGCTGGAACCGTGCCCGCTCGCCTCCGATGGGATTTTCCTGAACGGTTTCCAAAGCTAGTTTTACAGGTAAAATGCTACACTATGATCAGTTGAAAAGGTTAAATCCTTTCTCCAGGGGGATAGGATCCAAGAACCTTGACTTCAGGTACCACGCGACGCAGTTCCTCCAGCGCCGATTTCACAGGCTCCTCTTCGAAATGACCCTCCAGTTCGAGGTCAAAGTGATACTCCCAGCTCCCAGATTCCGTCGGTCTGGACTGGATCATCGTCAGGTTTATTCCTTTCTCCGCAAATGGTGCCAGGCAATCGTACAGCGCTCCAGGAGAATCGCCCAGCTCAAAGGTAAAAGTGGTCTTGTAGTCTCGGTCCATTTTTTTTCGGGGTTCGGGGGAGACCATCAGAAAACGAGTATGGTTATCCTCTTTTGACTGGATATCTTCTTTTAGAACCTTCAATCCGTACTTCTCCCCGGCAAACCTGCTGGCAACCGCGGCTACTCCCCGTTCACCTTTCTCTCGCACCATTTTGGCCGAACCGGCAGTATCGTAGGTAGCGTGAGTATCAGCACCAAGTTCGGACAGGGTTTCGCGGCACTGCTTGAGGGCCTGCGGATGCGAATAGACCGTTTTCACGTCCGAAAGTTCCGACCCTTCGACCCCCAGCAGCGAATGTCTGACCCGCAGGTATACCTCTCCCGTCACGTAAACCCCACCCTGGCTGATGAGCTTGTAGGAGTTATCGACGTAACCGCCGACTGAGTTCTCCACGGGCACTATTCCACTCCTAGCTTCTCCCTTTTCTACCGATACAATTACTCCTTTGAGGGAGTCAAATGCCAACCCACAGGCTTCTACTCCTCGATTCTCGTAATACTTACGTAGGGCCGCCTCGCTATAAGCTCCAGGTTCACCCTGAAAGGCAACTTCGATTGCTTCTTTATTCATGACTCCACCTGATAAGTTCAATCTCCCTAAATCAAACTACCCCGCCGTGCGGCGAGGTAGTTCTCGTCAAGCTACTTCTCTAAGAAATTCACTCAGAAATTACATTGGCTTCCGGAAGCCTATTTGGGCTATCTTCGTTTGAAAGTTCAGTCCGATAAACCAGGCAAAACCCTACGTATTCATCCAGCCCCAGACTTCCCCTTCCTGTTCCGCCATCCAGCGGTCGTGGTCCGTCAGATAGTAGAACACGTTGGAAAGAGTTTCGTAATGTTTATCCTCTTCCTTTGTCAGTGCCTGAAAGAACTCCTTTTCTTCCTCGTCTTCGGTCTCGGCAGCAAGCTCCTTATAAAGTTTGGCCAGCTTCGTTTCAAGTTCGATGGCATGATCGTAAACGTCCGACTTCTCTTCTTTCCATCCTTCCTTTTCACTTGCGGAGAACTCATCAAATATCTCTTTGGTCTCCTTCTCGATATCCAGGTTGATGAAGGAGACGTCGTCAACTGACTTACCTTCCGCTATGTTATTAATCGCCTCGATATGCTCCAGTTCCCTGTCCGCCAGTTTCTCCAGCACGGATTCTACGAAAGGATTATCCGTTTCTTTCGCATTGTCGACGTAGTAATCGTGTCCTTCCTGTTCCAGTTCGATCGCAAATTCTAAAGAATCCTTACTTATCGTCATTTTATACCTCCTGTAAACTTGGTTGATCTAAAGTCCGTCCAAACCGATAAACTTAATTCACTTCCCGCAATTTCTATTACCAGACAAAAAACGAAGCCCCGTACAGGGAAAGTATATTGGACGTAAAACCATTCGCAAGGCGTACTCTTTTCTAAAGCCAATTC
>CAZWZR010000301.1:0-1839 GCA_964638365.1 uncultured Thermotogae bacterium
GCCCAGACTGCTGTGGAAACTGCGGAGGAAATGCTGGAATTCGATCTCTGTGCCCTCGCCTTCCTCGAAGGAGATAAACTCGTTCCCAGGGCCAACTCGGCCGACCTGGATCCGAGCGATACCAGAACATTCGAAATCGGAGAAGGTATCGCCGGCAAGACGGTCCAGGAAGGCGAGACCATCTGGGTTGATGACGCAAGGGACCACCCGGATGCAAAACCGACAAACAAGGACTTCAAGGCCTGCATTAGCGTGCCGATCGGGGAGGTCGGAAATCTGCAGGTAATCTCCGAGGAAAAGGGAAGTTTCGACCAGCAGGACGTCAGGCTGGTCGAGATCCTCGCCGACCACTTATACGAGGAGATCCAGCGGGTCCGGCTCGAGGAAGAACTGAGACAGCAGGCAATAAGGGACCCCCTTACGGGATTATATAACCGCCGCTACTTCAACGAATCGCTCGGCAAGGAAGTAGAAAAGTGCAAACGCTACGACGAATCACTTGCCTTCTTAATGATGGACGTCAATAGGTTCAAGGAGGTAAACGACCGCTACACCCATCAGACGGGAGACGAGGTTTTGCAAGAAGTGGCAAACCTGCTCCAAAGTAACGTCCGAGATGCCGATACCGTAGTCCGCTACGGCGGTGACGAGTTCCTGATAATGATGCCCGAAACCAAAAAGGTAGAGAGTACGGTAAACCGGATAGAAGAGGAATTGAAGGCTTGGAACGAGGAGTCGGACCTGCTAGACTTCCCGCTGACGCTTGCCATGGGGTTCTCCCAGTGGAATCCCGATCAGGAACGGAGCGCCGAGGAAGCCTTAAAGGAGGCGGACAAGAAGATGTATGAGGAAAAGGATCGGTAGAGCAGTCTCTTTCAAAGTTATCATGGAATCCATCTCTTGATAACTTGGCAATCAAGCGGTTTTTGGTCTTATCTGGCACCGGACACTAGTTCCATACTGTACTTTTGGTTGTCAATAGTTAGGTCAGTTAGTGGATTTTTACTTCGGATTCGATGGCTCAAATTATAAACAAAAGGGCCAGACATTCAATCTGACCCCTCTACCTGACCCCTCTACCTTGTTCAAACCTATTTAACCCTGAAGTCATTCGGAATCTTCTTCGGGCGGTTCCACCTCGAGTCCTTCTCGAGTCTGTTTCTCTAACCTGACATCTGACTTCAGCCTTTTCAAAGGTTTGCCATCAGACCCCTCGATTTTAATGTTAAAAGTGCCCGTTAGGCACGTCTCCCTTTTTGGTTACCATTTACGGTTTATTTACATTACACCCTTGTACAGCTCGTGTTCATCTATCGGCAATTTTAACCCTTCCGAAATCGCCGCAAACCAAGCGTATCCCGTGCCGATATTTGACGGCTCATACGATGAGACTTTCTCCTCTGTGAGGGCCGTTTTGGTCAGTGGTTGGGTAAACAGGACCTCGCCGTCTCGGACGAGTTCGAAGTCGACGCTCAAATCTCCATCCTTGTTTTTGAATATCTGTCTGAACGTGTACCAACCGGCTTCATCTACCGTATTGCCAAATACGGAAAGTTCGCCGTCATTCTTTTCGACCGGCATCATCAGATAGCGGGTGGAGTCGAAGAAAGGTGAGACGTCTAGAAGGCTAAAGCTTATGCTGTAGGTAAAGTTCGTTCCCTCCTCCCAGCCGGGATCGAGATATATGTCTAGTTCCGTTCGGTATCCGCCATTCGGCCACTCCGGGGTAAAGACTCCGAACGGACCAAAGGGTCCGCTCCCTTCGGAGAACCCGTTTTCCGACCAGTATGCGTTACACTTTCCAAACTCGACGAGTGCGTAACTAGAGCCCTCGGATGG
>CAZWZR010000302.1:0-1814 GCA_964638365.1 uncultured Thermotogae bacterium
GGAATGGCCCGAATTACATCCGGTAATAAAAGTTACCTATTCTATCGGCATGCTGGCGGGCAGGCTGGAAATATTGCCCGTACTTTTGCTATTTAGTCGGAAAGCCTGGAGGTAGATATGTACATCGTGATAGCGGGAGGAGGTCTCGTCGGTAGAGGTCTAACTAGAAGGCTCGTAAACAACAAGCACGACGTCGTTGTGGTGGATAGTGACAAGGAAGTGTGTGACCGGATATATCAGGAGTACGGCGCCGTCGCGGTTAACGGCGACGCCACGGACGTGAACGTCCTGGAAGAGGCGGAACTCTACAGAGCGGACGTCTCCGTGGCGACGATGCACAGGGATGCGGATAACCTTTCCTTTTCCCTGCTCGCCGACAACTACGGAGTCTCGAGGATCTTTGCCAGAATGAGAAACGTCAAGTACGAAGAAGCCTACCGGGCGGCTGGCGTGACGAACGTGATTAATATAGTAGATCTATACCTGGACCAGTTCACGATGGAGATCGAGCAGCCAAAGTTACAGAGGGTAGCGACTTTCGGCGGCGGGGAGGCCTCGATCGTTATAGTCGCGGTTCCCGAGGGCGCGGAGGCCGCGGGCGAGACCATCGCGGATATCACCAAGGACAAGAAGTTCCCTGAAGAGTGCGTCATAGCAGGGATTTACCGCGAAAACGAGTTCATCATCCCCCGGGGGAACAGGACGATCATGGGGGGAGATAGGGTGTTCCTCGTAGCCAACATCAACAATATGGTGGGGGCTGCCAGGTATCTTGGGGTCCGGGAGAAGAGTTGGTTCGAGAAGCTGAGGTCTTAAACTTTGGGCTATAATATTAGGTGAGTTCTAAGGAGAGCAGAACTACAAATCTGAGATTAAATACGGTATCAGGTCCGAATCATTTCTTTAAACTCGTCCTCGTCGATGATCTCCGTCCCGAGTTCCTGGGCCTCTTCGTACTTCGAACCGGGGTTTTCGCCGACCACCAGGTAGTCCGTGACCGAGCTAACGGAGGAGGTCGCCCGACCGCCCAGGTCCTCGACGACTTTCTCCGCCTCCGACCGGGTGAAGTCGTCCAGTCTGCCGGTGAAGACGAAACGTTCTCCGTCGAATACCTCTTCTACCTCTTGAATTTCTCTGGTGTATTCCACCCCTACCTCTTCTAGCTCTTCCAGCAACTCCAGGTTCTTCTCAGTTGAAAAGAAGTTTTCTATGCTTTCGGCTACTTCCGGCCCTATCTCGTTGATCCGCGTCAGATCCTCCTGAGACTCATTCCTGATCTCCTCGAAATCCCTGAACTCATCGCTCAGGACGTTCGCCAGGTGTTCACCTACGTGTCTTACCCCGAGTGCGTATATTAACCGGGAAAAAGTTATTTTTTTGCTGTCCTCGAGTGCCGCCAGCAGGTTGTCGGCAGATTTATTCCCCATGCGCTCCAGGTCAGCTATTTCCTCGTGGTTAAGCCTGTAAAGGTCGGCTATGTTTTCTACCAAACCTTCGTCCACCAGCTGCTCTACAAGTTTATCTCCCAGTCCTTCTATATCCGCGCCGCCTTTGGAAGCGAAGTGCTTTATCGATTCCTTGACCCGAGCCGGACACGAGATATTTACACAGCGATGGATTGCCTCGCCCTCGGGCCTTTTTACCGGTTCGCCGCAGACAGGGCAGTTTTCGGGCAGGTGAAATTTTTCCTCGTCACCAGTTCTTTTATCGGGTATCGGTTTTATTACCTCCGGGATTACGTCTCCTGCCCGCTGAATTATCACGTGGTCCCCGATCCGGATATCCTTTTCGTCGATTTCGTCCTGATTGTGGAG
>CAZWZR010000303.1:0-1789 GCA_964638365.1 uncultured Thermotogae bacterium
TCTGCAACAGCAGGATAAAGAAGGAGACCTTCTCAAGACTACTATAGATGTTGCCGAAAACATCCTTGGGTTTGAAATCTGTGGCATAATGCTTGCTAGGGGAGATCGATTAGTTTCTGAGGCCCTATCCTCGGGGGAAGAATTTAAGGACCCAGTAAATTTTGATATTGACAAAGGTGTTGCTGGGGAAACCATCCAAGAGGGAGAAACCATCTGGCTGGATGACGTAAGAGACTTTCAGAATGCCGAGAACCCTGCCGATAGGTTCAGGGCAACCATTAGTACCCCGATGGGTAATATTGGGGTGTTACAGGTCTTCTCGGAAAAGATTGCCGGCTTTAATGAACGGGACGTAGAGATGGCTGAAATACTTGCCGGGCACCTCAAAGAAGAGCTGTTGAGAGTTCGTCTCAAGGAAGATTTCCGAGAACAAGCCAGCCACGACCCACTTACGGGGCTCTATAACCGTAGATACTTTAACGAGACCTTGAGCAAGGAGGTGGAGCGGTGCGAGCGCTATGGTCACAATATCGCCTTCTTAATGATGGACGTCAATAGGTTCAAAGAGGTAAACGACCGCTACACCCATCAGACAGGTGACGAAGTGCTGCGGGAAGTGGCAGACCTGCTGGAGGGAAACGTCCGGGATGCCGATACCGTAGTCAGGTACGGCGGCGACGAGTTCCTGATAATGTTGCCCGAGACTAAAAAGGTAGAGAGCACAGTAGACCGGATAGAAGAGGGTCTAAAGCGGTGGAACGAGGAGTCGGACCTTCTTGACTTTCCTCTAGATCTTGCCATGGGGACAGCCTTTTGGAATCCCGATCAGGAACGGGGCGCCGAGGAAGCCTTAAAGGAGGCGGACAAGAAGATGTATGAGGAAAAGGATCGGTAGAGCCCCCGTTTATCGCAAATAAAAAACAGGCCGAAACCCCAACCTACCTCCAAAATACATCCCTTAGTGATCATTGGCAAGCAAAGTCGAACCGATTTGCTCGGTACTGAGTTTGCCCTCAGTCGAACTGAGCGAGTAAATTTCTCTTCTAAGGGTGTGCGTGGATTAGAAGAAATGGCTTCCAGTAAATCAAGAGTTATTCCTTTGTTCCTTCACCCAACATCGCTATCACCCAGTTTGGCCGCCTAATTTATCTTCTGTATAATTCCCATCAAGAAGGCTAGTGGGCGACGTTCTTGATGCACATAAGCATCTTTATTACTGGGTAACCACTCTATTGCTGATACCGTATTACTTATCCTTCCGCCAACAGCAAAGATTTCTTTGAATCCCGAATAAAAGAAGTAGTGGCCAAGCCCGCCAGAAAGGAGAACATGGAATTCTGGGGGTGAAGGAGAGTTTCGGAACAGTAGATTGTCGCCCGAGTTGGTAGAAATACTTTAGAGCTTTAACTCCTATGAGATTTTCAAAGTGGATTGTTTTTATCGGAATAAATGAATCGGTGGTGATTGCCCTGCAGTGCTATGCTAAACGAACAAGGACGACATTATTGATATCACCTTATCCAATAGAGGTACTCTTAACCTGACTTGCCGAAACTATGGGCCCCGAGGAACCCCGGTATTTGCAAAGTCCCCCCTAAAGCAGTTAAAAACAATTAGCCTTCGCTAGTTACTTTTGGTGAAAAAAGGGGGGGAGAGATAATATGGAAGAAGAGAGATCGCCCAAACCGAAAATCTCGTTCGAAAAACTCGCCGAAACGAGCCCCGCCGCCATTGTAGAAGTGGACAAAGATGGCCAAATAGTTTACGCCAACGATAGAGCAGAAGATGT
>CAZWZR010000304.1:0-1784 GCA_964638365.1 uncultured Thermotogae bacterium
GCCGGTACGTCGAAGTACTTGAGCGCGGTAAACATCTGCATCGCTTCCCCCTCCCAGCAGCGGTAGTCCTCACGGGAATGGATGAAAAGCGTTGGAGTCGTCACCTGATCGGCGTACTTGAGCGGCGACTGATCCCAGAGTGCCTCGTGATCTTCCCAGGGGTCCCCATCCTGTTGATCCCTGACGAAGAAATAGCCAATATCAGTTGTATTGAACTTCGAAACCCAGTTCGATATGCTCCGACAGGATACTGCTGCATCGAACCTATCCGTATGGCCAATGATCCAGTTAGTCATAAACCCCCCGTAGGATCCGCCAGTTACCCCGAGCCGGTCCCCGTCGATAAAGGGGTATTGCTCCAGGGCTCGATCAATCACGGCCATCAGGTCCCTGTAGTCGTTTTGACCGTATTCGCCCCGAATGTCTGCGAACTCGTCTCCTCTCCCGTCGCTACCTCTGGGGTTTGAAAACAGGACTACGTATCCGCTATTCGCCAGCAGCTGGAGTTCGTGGAAGTAAACGTCGCCATAGGCAGCCTTCGGGCCGCCATGGACTTCCAGAATTCCCGGGTAGGAGGAATCGGGGTCAAAATCAGGAGGCGTTAGCACCCAGGAGTTGATCCCTTTGCCGTTTCTTTCGACGGTAAAGCTTTCAGGAGTACTCAACGTGCCTTTCGGTACGGACCCTTCGTTCAACTCCGTAAGCTGCTCCTCCCGACCGTCTTCCGACAGCCGGTATAACTCCTGTGGGGTTTCCGAGCTCAACTTTACAAAAACTTCACCCCTGGAACCGACGTCGAAATCGTCTACCGAACCGCTTTCCTCGGTCAACCTGCTTAATTTACCTGATTCATCGGCTCTGGCCAGATACGAAACCCCTTCTTCGGTGGAGAGAAAGTAAAAACCGTCCTCAACGGTCTTACTGTTCTGGCCACTGCCCAGCCTTACGTCCGTCAATATCCTGTTTGAAAAGGAATCCTTCCAGTCTTTGCCGATTTTCGTCAAACCCCCGCCCCTCAGATCGTATTCGTAAAGGGCCTGGTTCTCGTTTAACCCGTTCTCCTCCATGTCGGTGTAAGTAAGAAATAGCCGTCTTTCCTCGACGAACTCCACGAGCCAGAACCTACCACCTCTGTCAGTCAGCCGCTCGGGACCGGAGGAGTAATTATCTCTGGCAATCAGGTATAGCTCGCTGGTAATTGGTGCCCTGTCCTCGTATTCCATTCCGACGAAGGCAATTTCTTCAGGGCCGATGGCGTACTCGTCTACGTCGATCGGACCCGGAGTCAACTCCCTTACTTCGCCCTCGCCCATCAATTCCCGCGAAAAAAGATGGTTCCTCTTCTTATTGGTAAACCCTTTCCCGTTAGCCCAGAACGGAATCTCGTCCAGGGTAACGCAATCGGCCGCGTCTTCCTCGTCCTCGTCTTCCTCCTCAACCATTGCTTTATAAACCAGTTCATCTTCGTCTGCTTTGAATGAGCTAACCGCGTGAGGAACGGAAAAGGCTTTCTTTGCCTCTCCCCCCGTGACGTTTATCCGATAAAAATCAGTTCTGTCCCCCTCGGATTGATCGTTGCTATCCCCCCGTTCCGAGGTAAATAGTAGCTCCCTCTCTCCGACCCAGACATAACTCCCGTCCTGGTTCGAGGTCGTTAACTGTTTTGTCAGTTCTTTTTCAAGGTCATAAACCCAGATGTTAGTATCGTAGTCTTCACCGTCGTCGTTTACCCCCCGGACAAGGAAAGCGACGATCTCCTCATCCGGCGACAGCTTTGGTTCGGA
>CAZWZR010000305.1:0-1776 GCA_964638365.1 uncultured Thermotogae bacterium
TCCTTGGCCTTCTCCAGCACCTCTACGACCGGGTGGAATGGCGTAATGACGTGAGCCCGGGCCCCGAGATATATATCGGGCTGAATGCCTCGCTTTTCCTGGAGCTGGTCGAGCTCCTCGACGAGTCCATCCGGGTTAATCACCATTCCAGGGCCAAGCAGGACCTTGCAGCCCTCGTGAAGACTTGCGGACGGCAGGTGGTGAAACTTGAACACACCTTCGTCATCGACCACGGTGTGTCCGGCGTTAGGTCCTCCGTTAAACCGGACAACCCAATCGGCGTCCTCACTCATCATATCGGCGATCTTTCCCTTGCCTTCGTCGCCCCACTGTGAACCAATAATCGTAAGAGTGTTCATTACTCCTCCCTAGCTATATTAAGTTATTTTTTGATAAATGGTTTGAACTTTAGTCGCGATAGAACTCTTCAAACCTCGACAGGAAACCTTCAAGCAATTTAACCCGAGAAATTTCTCTGCCGGTCATCTCTTTCATAGTGGTCGATTCTTCCCTCAACCCATCCGGCAAAAGTGACAGGTCGTTGTTGACGTTGATCCCGAGGCCGATTATAAGGCTAGAGCCCTTTTCTTCAATCAGTATACCTGCTATCTTCTTCCCTTCCGCTACGAGGTCGTTCGGGCGAGAGACCTCAGTAATCACCCCGCCATCAGCCAGGAGCTCCCGAAGCATACCCAGGATTTTTACGTAGAGCTTTTGCGGATTTATTTCCCCGGAACCGGAAACTACGAAAGAAAACCAGAGCCCGCCTTCCGGGGAGTACCATCTCGAACTCCCCCGACCGCGGCCGCCCGTCTGTTCATCCGCCAGTACGACCGTGCCAGGATCGAAGTCCCCATCCCTGAGAAAACTGCTGGTTGATTTTAGCTCCTCCTGGTGGATGAAATCGTTCCAGAAATTCGAAGCCTCAACGTAATCTTCCACCGGGTCCCATTTCGGCAATGTTTAACCAACTCTGTTCAGGGCGATTTTTGCCTTCTTTCCGTTCAGGCTCTCTTCCGAGGTAATGTCGGCCTCCCCCGGCAGTTCTTCCGTGCTAAGCTTCCGGGTCAGCGTCTCGGACTTAAGGTAATCGGTGTGTTCCTCGATGGCACCCGTTATCGTCTGATCGGCCTGACAGTAGAGCTCGATCCTGTCCGTGACCTCGAAGCCCGCCTCCTTGCGCAGTTGCTGGATACGGCGGATTAGCTCCCTGACGTAGCCTTCCTGGCGGAGCTCATCCGTCAATTCTACTTCAAGCAACAATACGTAATCGGCGTTCTCGACCCGTACGTATTCCGCGCTGGGCTCCTGGCTGATCTCTACCTCGTCTTCAGTCAGCTCGAACGTCTCCCCATCCACTTTCAGGCTGAATTTACCCTGATTGTCCAGCGCGGCCGCTATCAGTTCGGAGTCTACCTCTTCCACCCTGTCACCTATCTTCTGAGCGTCGGAACCGAATTTTGGACCGAGAGTACTGAAGTCCGGCTTTACTACCGGCGAGTAATAGCTTTCCAGATCGTCCTCGAAGGATACTTTCTTCAGGTTGAGCTCTTCTTTCAGCAACTCCAGGGATTCGCCGGACAGGGAATCCTGGCCGGTCCTTGGCTTGACTATTAACTCGCTCAAGGGCTGGCGGACCTTAATTTCCGCCCTGTTTCTCGCCTTCCTCCCCAGGGCAGTCAGGCTTCTGACTTCCTTCATATGATCCTCGAGCTCCCTGTCTATTGAGTCATCGTCTACCTCGGGCCAGTCC
This sequence comes from uncultured Thermotogae bacterium, assembly GCA_964638365.1. Taxonomy (GTDB): domain Bacteria; phylum Bipolaricaulota; class Bipolaricaulia; order M55B111; family M55B111; genus JAGXLP01. Next base: position 1,754 of record CAZWZR010000305.1, read on the forward strand.
GTCAGGTGGACGCTTTCCTCACC
>CAZWZR010000306.1:0-1761 GCA_964638365.1 uncultured Thermotogae bacterium
ACGATCGAGAAAAATTAGGGGAGCTCCAGCTCCTCAAAATCCTCCCGGGTGTTGACGTTGTAAAAACACCTTGAGGTAATTTTTTTCTCTTCAACCAATCGATCAACTGAGATTTCCTCCACGTTATTTAGACAGTCGAGAAAATCAGTTATCTTCCTGGAACCAGAAGCCAAAATCTCTTCGAGTTGCTCTTTCACTCTACCGTGATACATGGCGGTGAGTGGCTCCAGGTACCCGTTATCCCACTGAGGAATTACCACCTCAGTCCCCTCCCCTGCTTCCGAGTACAATTCGTCCACGATTCGAGGGTTCAGGTAAGGTAAATCACAGGCGGAGACGAAGAGCAAGTCGTGTTCGGCGTGAACGAGGGCCGAATAGATGGCACCCAGCGGTCCTCCATCCCTAAAGAGGTCCGGGTAGCTCTCCAGGTCGTACTCGTCGTCAGGGGCGACCTGCAGGAAGACGTCGTCGCTTTTGGGCCGGAGTTTATTCCAGGTGCGCTTGTAGAGCGGAACCCCGTTTATCTCGGCGCGGGTCTTATCCGAACCGAAGCGGCTAGAATTGCCACCGCAGAGTATAGCTATCGATAGGTCATTCATCCTTTGAGAGGGAAGAAAAGACGACCTGACCGATCTCTTCTCGGTCTTGAAGGCCGGAAATCCCTTCCAGGATTTCCGCAAATTCGGAACCGGAAAGTTTTTCTTGGAAAGTCCTACCTTCTTCACTTTCCAGGAAGTCCGCCCGGCAGAGGAAGTCGAACTCCTCCTCCTGCAGTTTGACGAAGTCAAGCCCCTGAGCCTCCGCCACGGACCTGATACCCAGTCCTGCCTCGGCTTTGCCGTCCCTGACTGCGGCAGCTACGGCGTTGTGTGTGGCCAGTTCGACTTCGTAGCCCGGTATACTCCGTTTTACCTCCTGGGGGTCCCTGTCAAGTTTTCCGGCTGAGTTCTCCAGCAGGTGGTCGAAGAGGATTCTGGTGCCGGAACCGGAAACCCTGTTAACGATACGGACTTCTTTCTCGATTAAATCCTCGACTGAGCCCACTCCCTTCGGGTTCCCGGGCTGAAGGATCAAACCCTGCTCTCTTCTGTACCCCCGGAGGAGCTTTACGTCTTCAATCCCTCGCGCCTTCAGGAAAGGGACGTTGTAGTCGTCCTCGTCCCATATGTGAACTCCCGCTGCGTCAGCCACCCCGTTTCTTATAGCTTCCACGCCGCCCATCGACCCCCGAACGAGGGATCGGGTTTTAATAGGCAGCAATTCCAGCAACCTGTTCAACCCGACACAGTTGCTTCCGATCAAGAGAATTCCCGGCAATTCCGGGTCCTCCGTCAAGGGGGTAACCTCAACTTCCTGGTCCCGCTCCAGGTAGTTGACACCTTCCGGAATCGTCACGTAACCGTCGGCCTGGGAAAGGAGAGTTACCGCCCCGCTGACCTTGTTAATCGGGTAAGCACGCTTCCTCTCGTCTCGATCAACTATTCCGACGAACTTCTGCTCGGTCCGGCCTCCCTCCGAAGCCGCCCTCTCCGTCAACCTGGCCGACAGGGAAGTAGCTTCCGATTTTTGTTTACCGGCAAGCTTCCTGATGAAGGGGGCAACAAAATTATTAAAGACGACGTAAGCGGAAGACGGGTTCCCGGGGAGACCAAAGAAAGGTGTCCCGTTCAGATCGGCAAGAACGGTCGGCTTACCGGGTTTTATCTTCACGCCATGGGCAAGAAGATCCCCTTTGTCCTCCAGGACGTCGTAAACCATGTC
>CAZWZR010000307.1:0-1730 GCA_964638365.1 uncultured Thermotogae bacterium
GATCAGGTAATTCCGGAGCTCAAAGTCAAACACAGGAGAAAGAATCGGGTGGTGTTTGTGATCCCGGGCCGACCCGATTTCGACCTGGATTCAGGGCTTAATCGGACTCATTGTTCTGAGGATAGAAGTGTACATCGGTCTGTGGGAAGGGCATGCCGATTCCGGCTTCATTGAAGCGCCGATCTATTTCCCTCCTTATGTTGTCCCTGACATTTATCCTCTCCTGCGGGGAAGGAATCCAGACTCTCAGTTCGAAGTTGAGCGAGGAGTCGGCGTGTTCCTTGAAGAAGACCTGTGGTTCCGGTTCCGGTAGGACCTTTTCTTCCTCGTCCGCTATTTCCAGCAGGATATCCTCCACCTGTTGAATGTCCGTGCCGTAATCGACCCCTATCGGTATGCGGAGGCGCAGCCTGGAGTCACCGCCATAGGACCAGTTAGTGACCTCCTCGCTTACCAGGTGAGAGTTGGGGACGATGATCGATTCGTTGTCGAAGGTGTTTACCACCGCGACCCTGAACCTGATCTCCTCTACTTTACCCAGGATACCGTCCAGTTCCACCGTATCGCCTACCTGGATTGGCCGTTCCAGCATCAGGATTATACCCGAGGCGAAGTTGGAAAATATATTCTGCAGACCGAAACCCAGTCCTACACCGAATAAACCACCGAATACGGCGAGGACGGAGAGGTCGAACCCGATCATCTGCAGGGCTATCAGGAAGCCAATGGTGATTGTTACGTACCGGACCAGACGGGAAAGCGTGTACTGGGCCCCCCTGTCTATCTCCGTCTGGGAATAGACGTTTCTCTTGAGGAACCTGACGAATAGCCGAGAAAGAACAACGGAGAGGACGATAACTACCAAGAAGTAGAGGAAGGAAACTACGGAAATCCCCTGACCGCTGACGGTAAATATCGGTTTCTGTAAAATGTCCCAGATGGAGCTAAAAACGGCACCGGAATTCATTCATTTTTCACCCCTACTATCTCGGTTTTTGTTTTTTGTTTGAGCGTAGATTTTGTCGTTGAACGCCTAGTAAGTACTTTCTCATTCCTGTAGCTGGTTTAACCTAGAAAGGGGGTGCCCCATTTAAGCAGGTTCGGATTCAGTCTGGACGGCTTTGCCGAGACCGGGTCTGGCAATTGTTGCCGTTTCGAAACTGAACCTTTTTTCCGAAAGAACCCCTTCCATCTCTTCCAGGAATGGAGTGATAAGGCTCTCCGTACCGCTGAGTTCGATTTCGTAGTTTGGCTGCTCTCTTGCGATAACCTTGAAGGTCGATTTTCTCTGGAGAAAGCCACCGCCCTCTGCATCTTCTATTGCCTCGCCTTCCTCGTCGAGCCGCTCGATATCCGCTTCGTAGATCCATCTTCCACCGGCCCTGTAGGCTTCGTCCCGGTCCAGGCTCTCGGCCCTGACGGGGTTTGATGCGTTATAGCGTTCGATTGACTCGTTTACCACTTCAAAAAAGTCCTCAAGGAACGCATCCATGGAACCGTAATCTTTTTCGAGAGTACAGAGGAAACGGACTATGCTATCCTTTTCCTCCTCTTCCTTTTCGGATGAAAAAGGAAACCAATCTTTTATGCCCATGTTAACCGCCTCCTGGCGCGTAATATCGTTCTGTATTATTTAGCTTTTCGCTAACAAATAGCAATCCACGGAATTCCTACGAGGTTGTGACAATTCTTTCTAGTAACTACAACCGTAAATATTGAGATCCTGAGTG
>CAZWZR010000308.1:0-1708 GCA_964638365.1 uncultured Thermotogae bacterium
AATATTTGGTCACCTAGATCGTATCGGATAAGTCTTTTTGCAAATTAGTTACATCTATTTTTTTCCGGTTCTGGTAAAAAATGTCGATTTTAACTTGCAGCGCATTTTATTTTTATATATGATGTAATCGTTAACGTGTCCGGTCACGTGAAAGTTAATATAGTGCATAAGAAAATTAAAAATGAATAATAACGTCACAATACAAGATATTGCGGAAGAAGTTGGGTACTCGGCAAATACGGTTTCCAGGGCCTTAAACGATAAGGCTGAAATTAGAGAGGATACCAAGGAAAAGATATTAGAGACAGCTGAAGAAATGGGATACCGGCCCAGCCGGGTTGCCCAAAGGATGCGGGCCGAGGAAACAGGTATTCTCGGCGTCGTGGTTGCAAATAATGCTAACCCATTTTTTTCCACTGTGGTTAAGGGGATAGAGAGAGCAGCTTCTGATCGGGGATATAATATAATACTCAAGGACTCCGACGAAGATCCGGATAAGGAAAAAGAGGCTATTGAAATAATGTTATCCGAGCAAGTGGATGGCCTCCTGGTTAGCCCTGTAAACTCGGAAGAAAGCAATATCCCTGAAGTAGCAGAAGGGCTGCCGTTTGTGGCTTTCGCTCGCCACTTCAAGAGTTTAAATACTGATTTTGTTTTGATAGACGATCTCAAGGGCGGGTACCTCGCCACCAATCATTTAATAAAAAGCGGTTACCGGGACGTCGCCTTATTGAACGGGCCGCTGAACGAGCTAAGTGCTCAGGAAAGGTTAGAGGGCTATAAGAAGGCACTTAAGGAAGCTGGCAGGGAACCCAATTCTCATCTAATTTACGACGGTATTCTCACCATGGAGCAGGGTTACGAAGCCGGGAAAGAAATTCTTAATTCAACTTACTCGCCAGACGCAGTTCATACATTTAGTGATTTTGTAGCACTCGGGTTCATGAAAGCCGTAAAAGAAAAGTCCCTCCGTATACCTGAAGATATCGGGATAGTTGGCTTTGACGATATAACTTTTTGCTCATATTCCAGAGTACCGCTCAGTACTATTCGAGTTCCAATTAAAAGAATTGGCCAAGAGGCCGTAAAGATCCTGTTAGACAGCATACAAAGCGAAGGGGAGGAGCAGGAAGTAAGTCAAATAAGATTAGAACCAGAACTAATCGTTAGAAAATCGAGTGGAGTAAATCAGAATTCCGAAATTTAACTCGGAGGTGAAATAGCGCCAAGTTTATTGGTAGTGTATTTTCTATATAACTGTAACAACTACTTTTTCTCCTAATGGAGGAGGTAAAAATGCGTAGTAAGTTTAAGTCAGTACTAATTTTAGTACTTGCCATAGGAATTTTTGCCGGGGCTGCTTTTCTAGTTGTAGCTGACTCTCACGAGTTTGATTGGCGCCAGTTTGAGGGTGAGACTGTAGTTGTCAGTTTCCCTGCCCATAAAGCTTACAACAACTGGATAGATATGTTGCCGAAGTTTGAGGAGAAGACGGGCATCGAAGTGCAAGTGGATCAGATGAACTACACTAAAATGTCCACCACTCAAAGCCTGGAGATGAGTAAGCCCAATGGTGATTACGATCTGATCTCCATGGTTGGTCCTCTTTCAAAAGCGAAGTACGTCCAGGCAGGCTATCTGGAGCCGCTGGGACCGATGATGGAAAACGAGAGCATATCCTACCCGGATTGGGACTTTGACGACTTCG
>CAZWZR010000309.1:0-1708 GCA_964638365.1 uncultured Thermotogae bacterium
GGTCTGTAACCTGGGTACGACAGGAATGTTGAGGACTTACTCGAACGAACCGGTTCTGGACGATCCGGAACGAAGGAGGCTGCAGACTTATTCTCTCTTTCCTGGCAGGTGGGCAGTAGGTGGTGCGATTAACAACGCCGGCGTCGGCCTGCGCTGGTTCAAGGATAACTTCCAGGCCTCGGAGAACTACGAGGAGATCATAGCGGAGGCCAGCCGGGTGGAACCCTGTTCGGAAGGGGTTTTTAGCCTGCCGTACTTTACCGGGGAAAGGGACCCCAGAATCGGCAACCTGGCGAGCGGCTCCTTCTTTGGCCTGAAGGATTACCACGGGAAGGAGCACATGGTCAGGGCGATTCTGGAAGGGGTAAGCTACAGCTTGAACTTCGTAAGGGAAGCGATGACCGAAAACGGTATCGAATTTGATAGGATCAGAATTGGCGGTTCCGGAGCGAGCTCCGACCTCTGGCCCCGGATAATCGCTGACGTAACCGAGTTACCGGTTGAAAAGACCCTCACTGAAGATACCACCTTGATAGGGGAAGCGATGCTCGCTTATAACACTATGGGTACCTACGATAACCTTGAGGAAGCGGGTGAGGAAATGGTGAAGACGGGTGAGGAGTTCACCCCGGATGGGGATCGAGCCCGTTGCTATAGCGAAGGTTACGAATTCTTCAAGCAGCTTGTAAGCGAATTCAAGGAGCTTTACCCTCTGCACGATGAAAAGTTCTCGCCGGGAAGTTAACCTTTTTGAAGTAGAAGGAGGTTATATTGTCAAAGCTAGTTGAAAATAGAGATGAAAAGGTAAAGATACGGGATGCATATGGAGAAGTTCTGCCGGAACTGGGTGAAGAGGACGAGGATATAGTAGTGCTAACGGCCGATCTGGCTGGCTCTACCAGGACCAAGTACTTCGGCCAGGAGCATCCCGATAGGTTTTTCAATCTGGGAATTACAGAAGCAAACATGATGGGGATGTCTGCGGGTCTGGCTATGGAGGGGAAAAAGCCCTTTGCCAGCACCTTTGCCGTCTTTGCGACGGGTAAGCCATGGGAGCAGATCAGGCAGACGATCGCCTATCAGTCGGCTCCGGTCAGGATCGTGGCAACCCACGCCGGGATAACGGTCGGGGAGGACGGGGCATCGCACCAGATAATTGAGGATGTCTCCAACATGAGGGTCCTACCCAATATGAAGGTAGTCGTTCCCGCCGACGCGACCCAGACCAGGGAAGTAATAAAGCAGGTAAGCCAGGACATGGACGGACCGGTCTACGTCAGGCTGGCCCGTGCTGCTTTCCCTGTTGTATACGAGGACTGTGACTTCCAGCTGGGGGAGGCCGAGGTACTGAGGGAAGGTAGTGACGTCTCCATCTTTGCCATGGGCCTGATGGTAGCGAACTCGCTGGATGCGGCCGAGATCCTGGAAGACCGGGGGATCTCTGCCGAGGTGGTAAACGTCTCCACGGTCAAACCTCTGGACTCCGAGACCGTCCTCAAATCAGTTGGAAAAACAGGAGCCGCGGTCACGGCCGAGGAGCACAACGTGATCGGCGGTCTGGGCTCTGCTATTTCTGAGGTGGTAAGCGAAAACGAGCCCGTTCCGGTAAAGAGGATCGGTATCCAGGATCGGTTTGGCGAGTCCGGCTCCGCCTATGAGCTGGTGGAGCACTTTGGGCTGACGGCTGAGGATATAGCTGATAAGGCGA
>CAZWZR010000310.1:0-1682 GCA_964638365.1 uncultured Thermotogae bacterium
CCTTCTCCTCGAATCTCTATCTCGTCACCGACACTAGCCTCTTCAGATGAACATTCCAAGTTTCCCTGAAAACCTTCTTCAGGAGTCGGCATTTTATTGAGATCACGCGTTAAATTATTCGTACTCTCTTCAGGTGATGTCATTTTTTACTCCTGGTAAAAAAAGAAATAACTAAGAGATTTCTACTTGCTGTAATTCTTAAGTAATATCTCGCTACAGTCAAATGCTTAGTTATTTGATACCCGTAATAACTTCCAGGGGGTTTTGCTCGGATTCGTTTGAAAAGTAAAAATTGGGAAGCAGAGATTGGTTAAAAGTTGTTCGCAACGCTCCTGTGGTCGGTGCGCATCTGTGGGTGGTGGAGGCGATCGGATTCGAACCGACACCCTCCTGGGTGCAAACCAGGCGCTCTCCCGTTAGAGCTACGCCCCCATGGGTAATCCCCTATGATAGAGGATCTTAAAATGTGAGGAATGAAAAATAACCTTATTCTTCGCCTGACCTCTAATCAGGCGAATGCTTTGTCATCTTTTCAGACATCCCTGAACCGATGTAAATACTATTCAGTAGCCAGTGGGTTTTCAATCCTTAACGGGTTTTTAAGCTCGGACCTCAGATTACATGATAAAATATTTTCGCCATAAAAGTTAAAAAACATTCGAGTGTACGGTTGTGTTTTATAGGCTCACGTTCCCTATTTTTGTGAAAAGAGTTAACAATGGATTTAGAACCAGCCAGATTTTAGTCAAGGAGAACAGGCTAGAAACGTATGGTCTTTAATTTGTCCTTTAAGCCAGGCCAGGAGGCTGTTACAGAATTAAAAGAGTGAGTCAAGAACCCCGTTCCAATGGACGGGGCTTGTAGAAAAGCAGCCTCAACAATTATCTTTGGTCTTTTAGAAAAGAAGACCCAGCAGTCAGCAGTCAATTCAGAACTGGCTCTGTCTCTTTAGCGAGTTCAAATACGCGGGGCAAATCGACCGCTGGGTCTTTTGTCTGTAAAGAAAAAACATTCCTAACATTACGGGTTTTTTACAAGTTCCGCACCTTGGTGGGGGGAAATTGACTCTTACCTTATCTTACCTTTGACAAACCCCGCCGACCCGAAGTAACAGGCACCTAGGACAAAGGCGTGATTTTATCATTCACTCCGAGGGCTCACTTACCTGGCCCAATCATCTTTCCAGTAAACGTCCTCTAAATATAGACCCCAACAGGAACAGGACCGGAATTATCTCCAGGCGGCCGATCCACATGTGAAAGATAAGTATTAACTTGGCACCGAAACCCAGGCCCGGACCCGTTATACCGGACGACAAGCCCACGTTTCCCTGAGCTGAGGCAACTTCGAACATGGAATAAGATAGGGTAAACCGATCCGCTGTCGCTATATCCAGCAGTACGACTCCTCCAAACAGCAAGATGAGCCAGAGGAGACCGACCGTAGCGACGCTCAAAAACCGGCCGGTGGCCTCCTCTTCGGTCAATACCTTATTGCCAAAGCCGAACTGAAGCAACTTGTTGGGAGAGGATAATATCCGTCTAATTTGCCAGAAGATACCTTTAACTATCATAACCGAGCGCAATATTTTAACTCCACCCGCCGTGGACCCTGCTGCGCCTCCGATTATCATACCTCCGACCATCATCATCTGCCCGGTGGCAGACCAATCACCTATGTCG
>CAZWZR010000311.1:0-1674 GCA_964638365.1 uncultured Thermotogae bacterium
TCGGTAAAGTTCGAAAGGTAGTTCCAGACTTCCTCGATTTTCGTGTGAAAGATATGAGGGCCGTATTCATGAATTAAAATGTCGTTTTCGTCGTGATAATCGAAACAGTGTCCCGCGAGGTGTTTTTTCTTTTCAACTACCAGGACCTGTTTATCCGTTTGAGATGCAATCCTCTCTGCCAGGGTAGAGCCCGTTAAACCTGCCCCCACGACGACGTAATCAAATTTCATAGTTATCTATCCAAGTTTATCACAAAGTTAGATAAGTAAAAAGGTTCCCTTATAGAAAGGGGTTTTTCGGTTAATTTTTGTTGATTTTAAGGGTAGTTCCAGTAAGAGCGAGGATCAGGCCGCCAAAGAGCAGTACGGAGTATATTCCGAAATTATCCGCCAGCAGACCAAATATCGGGGCGATTATTATGCCGAAGACCGATCTGAGCTGAGAGTGGACTGAGAGAACAGTTGCCCTCTCCTTGCTTTTTATCCTGGTTCCGAGGAAACCGACGACCATCGGCTTCCGTAGGTTATAAAGGGTATAGAAAAAGAGGAATGAAAGTACCGGGACCAGCAGCGAGTCCATCAGAACACCGATCGCGGCAGTGAGGAACAGCATTACGTCTATCCAGAGAAGCCAATTCAGGGACCGGGCGACGTTCCCCACTCTCTCCATCAACTGGGACGACTTTCGAGAGGAGATGAAGCTATTCATGTAGATGAAGAAATATACTATGCCGATTAAAATCGAAGTTCGGGCCTGACCGTCCTCGATCACCAGCAAGACCGGGAGGGCCATGGCCTGAGACCTGATGATCGGCTGGAGGTAGTCCTTTCCGATCTTGAAGAGCGAATCGAATATCGAGGCGTTGACCAGTACTTTGCCCATTTCCTCTGTGGAGAATATCGATCCAAAACTGGATTTGAATTGCTCGAGCATGTCTCGGAAGGACATTCCGGTGCCTGATATTTCCCCGTCCAGTTCCTCCGGGTAAGTGAGCATAAGGATCAGGTCCATGCTGTAAGGCAGCAGGGTAGCGAGGAAGACTACGTTGTAGTTACCTCGAAAGTAAACGATCAGGGCGGCGAGCAGAGCCGAAAGCGCCGAACCGAGCCGTGAGGCCGACCTGGTCTTGCCGTAATAGCTGACTTGCTGGTCGCTTTTACCCTGAATGTCCAGGTATTCCATGATCATCGATTTATGGGTACCGGAGCGGAAGGCCTCTCCGCTGGCAAACAGGATCATGGCGGGAATGAAAAGGTAAAAATCGGAAAAGAAATAAAAAACCAGAAAGGAGAGAATATAAGAGGAGAACGAAAAGACCATTGCCCGTCTGCGGCCGGTGAGATCGGCGACGGCTCCCGACGGGATCTCGAACAGGTTGACGAACGTTTCCCGGATGCTGATCAGCACGCCGATTTGGAAGTATGTCAGGCCGTTTTCCAGGAAGAACAGGTACAGGAACGGCTCAAAGAATCGAAGGTTTTTTAAAAAACCGTAAGCTGAGAATTTAAATAACATGCGGTTACAGGTTCTTTGGTTTTTTGGAATCGTTTTTTACTTACTCTCGAACTCCTACCAGGTCATTACCTATCTCCTCGATTCTGTTCGCCTCCACTTCCTCCTCCAGGAACCGGTAAAGCTCTTTCTTTTCGTACCAGTCCGGCCGCCAGATACCAT
>CAZWZR010000312.1:0-1670 GCA_964638365.1 uncultured Thermotogae bacterium
CCCGACCTGGGGTACTTGGTAAAATACACCAGCATCTCGGGCCCCCGCGTCCACATGGATAGCCTGTCTGGGAAAACCCAAAACTCATTTCCTTTTCAGCCTACGGCTGAACGTCGTGGGGGAAAGAGAGATTGGGGGTGGGGTTAAACTACAAAGCATGCGGAGCCCCACTCTCGGCCGGAGGCTTGGCTTCCCGTAGCAGGCTGGGTCCCCGTGCCCAGCCTATAGGGTTACTCTCCATAGCAGCAAGCTATCCCACCAAATATTCCAAGTTCAGCATTCACACAAGTTCAGCATTCACAAAGGTATCCGATGCCGGAGAATCTCGAATTAAAAAACCTCAGAACTTTGTTATAATACCGTTAAAGAAGCTTAGCTGGAGGATCCCATGAAATCACATAACCCCGAAAAATTACCCCTTTCAGATTTAAACTGGGAAGAGTTTTTGCCCGAAATAGGCCGGGCGAATCGAGCACTTGCAAGATACGACGGCACGGTGGAAGCAATGATCAATCCGCGTCTCCTTTTATCCCCCCTTACCACCCAGGAAGCCGTCCTCTCCTCTCGTATCGAGGGCACCCAAGCAACTCTTGAAGAAGTCATGGAACTGGAGGCGGAAGGCGAAGGAGAAACACCTGAGACAGAAACTGAAAAAGATGTTCAGGAAATAGTTAATTACCGTAACGCCTTAGGAGAGGCGGTTGAAGAGCTGCAGAACCGACCGATAAGTTTGAATTTGATTAAAGAAATTCACTCTGTTCTTCTGGATAGCGTGCGCGGGCAATATAAAAGACGGGGCGAGTTCCGGAAGAAGCAAAACTGGATAGGAAGCCCCTCCGGTTCCAGGGAAGACGCAACTTATGTGCCACCGGAGCCGGAGCAAGTGCTGGATTTGATGACGAACCTGGAGAAGTATATTCATCAAGAGGAAAAGGACGAGCTCGTCCAGCTGGCGATAATTCACGCGCAATTCGAACTGATACACCCGTTCCTGGACGGAAACGGCAGAGTGGGAAGAATACTTGTTCCGTTGTTTTTGTATGAAAAAGATATTCTGGATGAGCCCATGTTCTATATAAGTTCATACCTTGAGACCAAAAGAGAAAGTTATTACTCCGCTTTAGAAAATATTTCCAAAAGAGGAGATTGGGAGCACTGGATAAGGTTTTTTCTTAAAGCTATCACAAAGCAATCAAATTCAAACAGCGAAAAAGCTAGGAAAGTCCTAGACCTGTACGATGAGATGAAAAGTCGCATTACAAATATCGTTAATTCTAAATACTCTATTCAAGCTTTGGACGCTCTTTTCGAAAAACCAATAATATCAACCCCTGAATTCGTTAATAGGTCAGGTATTCCAAAACAATCAGCAACGAGAATAATTAATCTTCTGGATGAAAACGAAGTTTTGGACTTAATTAGAGAATCTCGTGGTAGTAAGCCAGCAATTTATAAATTTCAAGAAATCGTAAAGATAATTGAGTCTTAGTTTGGCTTCTACTTGATGAATTTATATATCAAATTAGGTGTAATCTGTTACACAAAATGTTTTGTGTAACACTGATTAAACACAAACTAAGTAATTTTTGCAAAGTCTATGAAGGAGGCTGAAATGGAGGAAGGAAACTTTCTAAAAAACGTAAATCAGGATCTCTTTTCTATTGCAATCG
>CAZWZR010000313.1:0-1670 GCA_964638365.1 uncultured Thermotogae bacterium
AAGTTTTTTCGTGGTTTAATTGACGTTAAGAGTTGCAGAACTTCCCCGCCACGGATTAACCTATACTGGCAGAGTGACTTAAAGAAAGAACGTCCCAATTTAATAAAAGGAGAGATAAGATGAATTTGAACGATTTCGTCTCGATTAACCAGCTGGAGAAGGAGGACTTCTGGGAAATAATGGATACGGCCGAGGAACTTAAGCGGGACCTGAGATCCGGCAAAAGCCACCGAGTGCTGCCGGGTAAGACCCTGGGCATGATATTTTTAAAGCCCTCATTGAGGACGAGGGTCTCTTTTGAAGTCGGGATGACTCAGCTGGGAGGCCACGCTGTGTACCTGGGGCCCGATGACATCAAGCTGGGAGAGAGAGAAACTACCGAAGATATCGGGATCGTCCTGTCCCGATACGTGGACGGGATAATGGCACGCGTTTTCGGGCACGGTATAATCGAGGACCTGGCAGAGTACTCCAGCGTCCCCGTCATTAACGGGTTGACCGATTATCTCCATCCCTGTCAGGCGCTGGCCGATTTCTTTACGATATACGAAAACAAGCGAAGACTCGACGGGCTCAAACTGGCTTTTATCGGCGATGGCAACAACGTGGCCCACTCCCTGATAAACGCGGCCGGGCTGATGGAGGTCGACTTTGCCATGGCAACGCCGAGAGGGTTTGAACCGGACGAGTCGGTCGTTAAAGAAGCGAGAAAGTCCACGGAAGTGGAACTTTACAACGACCCCGAGAAGGCCGCAGCCGGATCCGACATCGTTTATACGGACGTTTGGGCAAGCATGGGCGAAGAGGACGTTGCCGACGAGAAGAAAGGCAGTTTCGAAGGGTTCAGAGTCAACCGGGAACTGCTCGGGAAGGCGAAGTCGGATGCCAAAGTCATGCACTGCCTGCCCGCCCACTACGACGAGGAAATATCCCAGTCCGTAGCTCACGGACCGGACTCGCTCATCTTCGAACAGGCCGAAAACCGGATGCATGCCCAGAAGGCGCTGATGGCCTTGCTGATGAACTGAAGTGCTGGCAGGAGGACGATGGGACTGAGGTCTTTTTATCACAGGCTACGCGGCAGGAAGGAACTATATCAAATCTATGCCGACGTAACCCATTCTACGCCGGAGCGCTGCCTGAAGCACCACGGAAAAATAGTTCCCCGGGAAGAGGAAGCTCCCTCGGTCCCTGAGTGCGACTTCGAGGTTCTATCCTTTCCTGTCGGTGAGTTGAGCAATTTCCGTGAAAAAAGAAGGGGTATGGAGGAAAAGGCGGATAGGGAGCTGCGCCGGCGGGAACTTTTCGATAGAGGTAAGGAGAAGCTGGAAAACGGCGATCACGAGGAGGCAATATCACTGCTGGAGAAGTCGGCGAAGATAGACGTATTTATCCCTGAAATCGAAGATCTGGGTCGTGAGTTCAGTGACCGCCTCCCCTCGGATTTATCCGAAGAACTAAGGGAGCTTTTTATTCTGGGCTACAAGGAAAAGTTCGGCCAGAAAAGGTACGAGAGATTGCCGGAGAAGATGCGTGAAGACCGGAAAGACGCGGGGGTTCAAAAAATTCAGGAGATCTTTAGTGGCTAGGTCGCGCCCCCGCATAGTGGGTTAAGCAAACAATGGATGGTCTGTTAAAGAGAAGCGACCGGATAATTTTGCTGGTTGGGA
>CAZWZR010000314.1:0-1667 GCA_964638365.1 uncultured Thermotogae bacterium
AATTGGGGTGTAAAATTACCAAAATATAACGATGACCCAAAATTTGTTAATAAAACCCACCGGCCCAAACTGCTCTCTGGACTGTAATTACTGTTTTTACCTGGAAAAAGAGGCACTGTACCCCGGCAAAAACAGGATGGATCTCTCTACCGCCGAGAACATGATCTCTCAGATGATGGGAAGCGGCGATCCGGCAACTTTTTCCTGGCAGGGAGGGGAACCGACCCTGATGGGGCTGGATTTCTTCAAAGAGGTGATCGAGCTTCAAAAAAAGCACGGTACAGGAGGACAGAGCGTAACCAATACGATCCAGACCAACGGGCTCCTGCTTGATGAAGAGTGGGCGAAATTCTTCTCCCGCTACAACTTCCTCGTCGGACTCAGCCTGGACGGACCGAGGGACTTACACGATGCAAACAGAACTTACCCGAACGGCGAGGGAAGTTTCGAGGAAGTCATGGAAGCATCTCAGGTACTTAAAGAATACGAGGTACCTTTTAACATCCTGACCGTTCTCAACTCCCGGACCGTGAAACAGCCCAAAAGAGTTGTAAACTTCTTCCTCCAGAATGAATTTACCCATCTCCAGTTTATCCCGGCGATAGAGACGGTCGAAACCGATGAGGGCCGGAGACTTGCGGACTTTTCGCCGGAACCGGAAGCGGTGGGGGAGTTTCTCGATCAGGTATTCGAAATGTGGGCAAATGATTTCCCACCGCAATTCAGCGTTCGCTACTTCGAATCGCTGGTCAATATCGCACTGGGCAGGGACCCCGGAACCTGTAAAATAGATGCCACCTGCGGTTCCTATCTGGTTGTAGAACACAACGGTGACGTCTACCCCTGTGATTTCTTCGTGGAGGAAGGCCGGAAGCTCGGCAACTTAAACGAGACCCCGATCGAGGAAATAGAGGCCGGAGAAGAGTTCCAGCGGTTCGCCGAAGGCAAAACTCGGTTTTCCGAGGAGTGCAGCGACTGTGATTACCTGCCCTACTGTTACGGGGGCTGTCAGCGTTACCGGGGACTGCCTGGCGGTCACGAAAAACGGAGCTATTTATGTGAAGCCTACAAATACTTTCTCTCCCGCAACCTGGAGGATATCAAGGAGCTCGCCTCGAAAGCGAGGAATAACCGAGGCGGTTTCGGGTGATGACACTATTTTTAACTCCGGGAAGACGAACCGGCGGAAGTGCTCCGGGGAGAAAAACGTACCCTTCCTGTAAGCCCAATCCACCCCGCCCCGCTTGATCGAAGAATCGTCCTCGGTCATAGTATCCGCTTCTTCGTTGTAACGAAGCATCCTCCACTGAGATCCCGGGAGGTCGATTTTGAAAGAGCGAGCAGCAACTTGTTCTATCCAGTCCGACTCCCCTTCATAGTTTTCAAGCGGAAAGACCGGTTAACGAACCGGAAGTTGGTTTAACCTCGTCGGAAATGTTTATGACACGATAATCCTCTTTTCTATATCAAATTGTTTGACATTTATATCTCCACCTCTTTCGCCGTCTCGAACATGGTTATAACGTTCTCGGCCGGTGTATCGGCCTGGATGTCGTGAACGGAGGTTACTACGTAACCATCTGGTCCGAGCTTCTCTATTCTGCTTCTAACCTCCTTTTCCACGTCTTCCGGGCTCCCATTTGGTAAAACGTCCTTGGTATCTATCC
>CAZWZR010000315.1:0-1652 GCA_964638365.1 uncultured Thermotogae bacterium
CGACGGAGGTCCCGAGAGAATCGAAGTAATCCCTGGTTACGTTTGGATACTCAGTAGCGATCCGGTATCCGTCCATCTCCTCCGGCGACGTTTCGTCTCCCTGCAGCCTACCAACGCTTAGCCTGCACCGGCCAAAAGGAAGGGAAATTGGGATGAAGACTTCGGCGTCCTTTTCTCTAACGACGTCCCTGCCGGTGATACCGAGGTCTGCCCCTTCCTCCACGTATACCGGCACATCGGAAGGTTTTGCCAGCAACACCTCGTGATCCCCGTTTTCGTGGATCAACTCCCGGTCCCCGTCGATCCGAAGGTCCGGGATGGCCTCCCGCATCAGTTCCAGTGAGTCCTCCAGCAGTCGACCTCTGGGTAGGACTATTTTCACGTTTTCACCTCGACCGGTATTCCCTCTTTTACGAGTTCTCTAGCCCTGATGAGTCTCTCTTCCGGGAAGCCCGATAACCGCTGACGGTCTTCTCCGTTGTCGCCGTCGTAAACCTCGAGAAGTTCCTCCAGGTGAAAAGCAAAGCCGCACGAATCCTCGTCCTCGAAACGGTACTCGCCGCCACCTCCCAGCGGGGATCCGACTTTAGGGGAATATATTTCAAAAGTTAGATCTTCGTAATACGGAAGGCCTCTGACGGTACCAAAATCGGCGAAGACCCGCTCGTCGTCAATCGTTTCCAGAACCGAGTTGAGTCTTTCGTAATCGCAGGTTCTGGCTCTGTAGTTGAAGAGTCGCCAGATTTCTTCTTTCTTGCTCTCGGGAAGGTTCAGTTCGTCTACCCTATCGTAACTTCTGTGGTGGAGAGCCCGGAATACTTCTTCCCTCACCTCGGGAACCTCTTCTGTTATCCCTTCCCAGACTTTTCTGCTGCCCACGTCGATATAGAAATTATCGATCCCCAGTCCTTCGAGTGCGGTTATTGCCGCGCTTAAGATCTCGACTATCATCCATCGTTGATTACCGCCGACGTATTCGACTCCAAACTGCCAGTCCCCGCTCGTTTCCCCGTCGAGCACTTCGGACAGGTAAAAGAGTTTGTATCGCCTTCCCTCCTGTAATTTGGTCAGGATCTGGGAGGTGATATCCGGTTTTATCAGGTAAAATTCTTCTCCGTCGGAGAACTTCGTCCCCCTGTCGAGGTCGGCGCTGGCCCGCTCGATTGCAGGGAGAAGCACCTCTCGGTAATTCCAGAGCTCGAAGTTACGTCTTAATTTGCTCGCGACGGAAGACAGCTTCTCTGACCCGTCGATATTCGCCACGTTCATTGCTACCTCCGGCTTTGAAAAACGAAATGTAGTAAAGGCTTTCAGTTAAAGACTATTTTTTAGATACGCTTTGAAAAAATCAGGTCGGGAAAATAGTTAGGTAAGGGAATGGAGATGCCTGGAACATCCCCGATGATGGTGTACAGTTGAATTTAAAAAGTTCTCTGCGTCTATTTCTTGAATGAACATCTTAAAATGAATCTAATCCATATTGGCAATTATTTCAAGAGTGGGTTCTGACGGTAAGTGCTCTATCATTTGGATAGCCAGTAGGGCCTTTTAAAACAGAAAGGGTATCCGAAGAAATGCCGGCATATTTATCTCCGAGGAATTGGCTTTAGAAAAGAGTACGCCTTGCGAATGGTTTTACGTCCAATATACTT
>CAZWZR010000316.1:0-1648 GCA_964638365.1 uncultured Thermotogae bacterium
TTTGAATCAACGGGCTCCTGTGGTTGTCCGAATTGAGTGCTGGACCGACCTCTGGTACAGAAATAATTTCAAGTGTTTACCAGATTTTTACAGCGCAAAGTTTGAGGATCGCCAATTTTGGTCGGAAATTTCTCCGGCTCTGAGCCTACCTGATTTGTTTTTTCAAAATAGGGATTCTGGAATTTTGGAAAAATAAATTCAGCTATTTTTTCCTAAATTGTGAGCGAAAATCCTAATTCAACTAAAGACTTTAAGGAAGAGTAATCAACCGAGCCTCAAGAGAGCTCCTTTAAAGCCGCCTGGACGAGCTCCTCCACGTCGTGGTCCTTCTCCCCGTCCCTGACGCGCGAAACGGCTTCCCTGGCTTCCTGTACTCCAAACCCCATCGAATCCGATGTCAGGGCCTGAATCGCCATGCTTACCTCGCTGCCCTCGCCGGCTTCCGTCCCCGTCCTCTCGAACTCCATGTCGGCCACCTTCTCCTTCAGTTCGAGGATCAGCCTCCTGCCCGTCTTCTTTCCTATGCCCTTAATCGAAGTCAACGTGCTAAGCTCTTCCTCCACAATGGCCCTTCTGAAATCGCTCTTTTCCATCGACGAGAGGACGGTAAGGGCGGTCTTCGGCCCGAGCCGGGAGACGGATAACATCATTCGGAACATCTCCCTTTCCCGCGGACCTGAGAAGCCATAGAGGTTCAGGTCGTCCTCCTTTACGTCGAGGTGGAGGTATATCTTTACCTGATCGCCTTCATCGGGCAGTTCGTTCAATATTCCCCGGGAAGGGTTAATCATATAACCCATCCCGCCGGATTCCACTACGACCGACTCTTCGTCGTATTCGACCAGTTTGCCTTTTATGTAATCAAGCATCGCTATCCCTCTTCTCTCCTCCTTCTTTCGAATTACCCGGTTTCTCTAGCCCAACCTCGCCGGCCGTACCGGAACGCAGTTGTTTCGAGAAGCCTTCGGCTGAGTCAACAGGCACGGATACAACCAGTTCCGGGTTTTCGCCGTAATTTCTCTCCAGAACTTCTATTTCGTCGTACTTCGCCAGGATGTCGACAACTTCTCCCGTAAGTGAATAAGGGAATTCCAGGAGGTAGCGCTCGGTTTTCTTCTTAAGAACGATATCACCTTTTTCAATTACTTGCCTGGCGGCATCGGAATATGCCCTGCTTAGACCTCCTGTTCCCAGCTCGGTTCCACCGAAGTAGCGCACCACGAAGACGGCGCTGTTGGCCAGGTCCTCTCCTTTGATGACCTGGAGTATCGGTTCCCCCGCGGTCCCGCTGGGCTCGCCGTCGTTGTCGTAGCGCTCGACCGGGCGGCCCGATTCCAGCAGGATAGAGCCGGATGCCACGTGAGAAGCCTTGGGGAACTCCTCCCACAGCTCCTCCCGGATTTCTTCGAGTTCATCCTTCCCCGTGACGCCAGTCCCTTCGGCGATGAACTTCGAACCCTTCCGGTTGACCTCCCCCCTGACTTCCTCGGCGAAAGTCCTAAAGCTGGTCTGTTTCATAGCTCCTTCCCGATTAAAAATCAAATGTTCCCCCAATTATATCGGGAAGCAGGATGAGGTTAAACTTAATAGATGGATTCGAAATGGTTTCACCCGGGCCGAGAAAATTCCGACCAAAATTGGCGACCCT
>CAZWZR010000317.1:0-1642 GCA_964638365.1 uncultured Thermotogae bacterium
CGCCGCGTCGCTGGAATTTTCTCGGCCCTCTACCCTTTTGTTCTGCACGAAGTAAGGTAAACTATTTTGGGAATTCTTCAGGAAAATACTATCGGAGGCCGAGCGGGCATGGATACAGCGTTTTCACGCCGGGAAAATCTCCCCCGATTTTCTCTAAGAATTGCTAAAATGTCGCATTTTGATGTTGAGTGTTTTTAATTAGAATTTTTGGAAGTGAACCTGATGGTTGTTGAGTTGACAACCAGTTCTAATCTGGTTTACCCTATTGAAGGAGATGCTGAATTGATAGGAGGTGTATTATGGGTGAATTGAAATTGACGAGTCCAGAGTTTGACAATGGAGAGATGATGCCCGAAAAGTACGGTTATACCATGGAGAACGTCAATCCGCCGCTGAAAATCGAAGGTGTTCCGGAGGATGCCGAATCCCTGGTGCTGATAATGGATGACCCTGATGCCCTGGAGCCGGCCGGCAAGATCTGGGACCACTGGGTGGTCTGGAATATAGACCCCGAAATCCAGGCTATTCCGGAAGACTGGGACCTTGAGGGAGCAAAGGCCGGGAAGACGGATTATGGAGAGACTGAGTACGGCGGTCCCAATCCGCCGGATGGCGTACATACGTATCAATTTCGCCTGTACGCACTGGATACGGGGCTGAATTTTTCCCAGGCTCCGACGAAGGACGAGCTGGAAGACGTGATGGAAGAGCACGTGCTGGATCGGGCCAAGCTGGAAGGTAACTACGCACCGCAGTAAATTGTGTCCAGGGAGGGGATTCAGGTGAACGAGGTATTCATTACGAGAAGGATTTTTCCGGAGGCCAAAGAGAAGCTGGAAGGGGCCGGAATAGCCTACGATATCAACGATACTGGCGAGATCCTGGACAAGGAGGAACTGCTCAAGGGGCTCGAAGGCAAAAACGGATTGATCTGCCTATTGAACGACGAGGTCGATCCTGAAGTTCTGGACGCCAGTTCCGACCTGGAAATCGTCGCCAACCTGGGCGTCGGTTACGACAACATCGATGTGGAAGCGGCCACCGAGCGGGGAATCATGGTTACTAACACCCCCGGAGTCCTGACGGAGACGACGGCCGACCTCTCTTTTGGCCTGCTGCTCGCAGCTGCAAGACGGATACCGGAAGCGGATACCTTCGTCCGAGAAGGAAACTGGGGGGGCTGGGAACTCATCCAGCCCCAGCAGGGAGTCGACGTCCACGGTAAGACGCTCGGGGTAGTCGGAATGGGCAGGATCGGCAGCTCCGTCGCCCGGCGGGGTCATTTCGGATTCGACATGGACGTTCTCTACCACAGCAGGACGAGGAAAGAGGACCTGGAGGATGAGCTGGGGGCTGAATACGTGGAGCTTGACCGGTTGCTTCGGGAAAGCGACTTCGTCTCACTCCATACCCCACTAACTCAGGAGACCGAGGGCATGATCGGGGAGAAGGAATTGAAATTAATGAAGAAGGATGCGATCCTGGTCAACGTTGCCCGAGGGCCCGTAGTTGACGAACCGGCGCTCGTGGAGGCTCTCAAATCCGGTGAAATCCGGGGTGCCGGTCTGGACGTATTCGAAGAGGAGCCGGAGGTCCACCCAGGGTTGAAGGACCTCAAGGAAAGCGTCGTTCTCGCACCGCA
>CAZWZR010000318.1:0-1632 GCA_964638365.1 uncultured Thermotogae bacterium
TTTTTGCCGGACCTTCTTTCTCAGCCCCTCATAGATTCTGCGTTAATTACCGTTGAATTGACCGGCTTGGCTGAACATTGGACTTGAAATAATCATCCCAGCGGTTATTATATGAATGTGAACACTATCACAATATTCTTAGCACTTTTGGGCTTTGATAAAAACAGAGAGTCGAAAATCAGGAACTTTTATACGGAGTCGCTCAACGAACAATTTGTTTTCTAGAAGGGAGGAAACAATGAGGCTTGAAGGAAAATTTGCAGTAATCACCGGAGGAGCAGGTGGAATTGGAAAGGTCACAGCTGAAAGAATGCTCGATGAAGGGGCCGAAGGTATTCTCCTGGTAGACCTGGAAAAAGACGCTTTAAAATCGGCCAAAGAAGACCTTAACGACGAAAGGGTATACACGACTACTGCGGACGTAAGTAAAAACGAAGACGTGAAGGAATACACTGAAAAAGCAATCGACCTCTTTGGTCAAATAGACGTCCTTTTTCTAAACGCGGGAATCGAAGGGGATGTAACGCCCCTCACTGAATACCCGGAAGACTTGTTCGATAAGGTACTGGAAGTAAACGTGAAAGGCGTATGGCTCGGCATGAAGCATGCATTTCCATACATGAGGGAAAACGGCGGCGGAAGTATCATAATTACCTCGTCCGTAGCCGGACTGGAAGGGACGGCAAACGTCCTCCCTTACGTGACTAGTAAACACGCGACCGTTGGTGCAATGAAAGTCGGGGCCCTAGAGGGTGCGGAAGACGACATAAGGGTAAATACACTTCATCCTTCTCCTGTTGATAACCGAATGATGAGGTCGCTTGAGGAAGGCTTTGCACCCGGTGCGGCCGAGGAAGCCAAAAAGGAGTTCGAACAGCAAATCCCCCTCGGAAGATACGGGAAGAACGAGGATATGGCAGATCTCGCCCTGTTCCTGGCATCGGACGAGAGTGAATTCATCACCGGATCGAAGTTCGTTATAGACGGAGGCATGACTGCTTAACGTAAATATTATCCTAAAATAAGAAAAACCCGTGTTTATTAACGGATGACTTATTAAGTCCCATGGACAGTAACACCCGCCTGCTTTTTGGCGGGTGTTTTTTACTCAACGTCACACTCTCCAGTTATCGCGCCTTTTTACCACTTATCAGCAAAACATTTACAGTCGATTCGACCATCCGGCTGCGCTAACTAGCGCGGAGGATGCCTTTTTGGGTTCTTTTAAAATTCATACGGATTTCCGATAATTAAGTCGGACCATGGACACGAAAAAAACCCATATGCTTAAAGAAAGATTCAAACTCGATACCCGAGAGGAAATCGCTAATTCTCTAAGCCATGGGTTGGGGGTATTAGCCAGCATAAACGGGCTAATAGTTCTTCTTATCTCTGCCGTCCGCTCAAATAATCAGTGGATGGTTGCAAGTTTCTCCATTTATGGGTCCAGTCTGATTCTACTCTTTCTCTCTTCCACCTTATACCACGCTCTGACCCATCCCATAGTAAAAAAGGTCTTTCGAGTTATAGACCATAGTTCAATTTATATATTGATCGCGGGCACTTATACCCCATTCACCCTGGTCAGTTTAAGGGGCGGATGGGGCTGGTCCCTGTTTGGAACCGTCTGGG
>CAZWZR010000319.1:0-1626 GCA_964638365.1 uncultured Thermotogae bacterium
CCCAAAAGAACTCTTCCCCCGAACCGGGCGGAAATTACTCTCCCGAGGTGAAAGATCAACCCCACCGGTTCTGGAACGGTAAACTTCAATTTGATTTCGCCCAGTGCTGTGAGAAACGGGGCCAGATGAATGACTTATTCCCCGAGTGGTCCTGTGCGCACTGTCTCTCCGCCTTTGCCACAGAAGGAGTGAAAGATCCGGATGCAGTAAAAAACTTCCAGGACAAGTCGGAGGAACTTTTAACGGTCAACTAATTGGACTTACGAGGTGATCCCATGTCCGGCGAAAAGGACAGTCTGGTAGCGTTATGGACGAGCGGCGACAGAGAAGTGGCTTTGAACATGCTCTTTATGTACCTGTTGACCAGCAAGAAAAGGGGTTGGTGGGACGAAATAACCTTGATCCTCTGGGGTCCATCTCAGGCGCTTACCCTGAACGACGAAGAGGTAAAGGAGGGTCTCATAGAGATGAGAGAGGAGGGGGTGAGGCTGGAAGCTTGCGTCACCTGTGCCAAAAAGTACGGAGTTGTTGATGACCTAGAGGAACTGGGGATCGAAGTCTACGGGATGGGTGAACCCCTGACAAAATACCTTAAAGGGAATAAGACAGTCATAACTTTTTAATCCAGTATCTTCTTTATCGACGAAACTGGAGGAGAATAAAATGATCAATCTCGGATTGTGGTTACCAACCTATGGCGGCTGGTTACGGAACGTGGACGAAACCGAGAAAAGTCCAACCTATGACTACGCAAAAAAGGTGGCCGTCAGGGCTGGGGGCCAACTTGAGTTCGCCGTACCAGCCTTGAGCTTTGTCCGAGATTCCGATCGACAGGCGGAAAAATACGTGAAAGACCTGGCAGGGGGAAACGAGAACGCGTTACACCGAACCCTGGAAACCGGTTTGGTCGGATCTCCAGAGACTGTAGCAAGTGAGATACGGAAATTAGAGGAGGCAGGAATCGAGCATCTTCTGTTACACTTTACGCCCACTTTAACCGAGCTGGAGCGTTTTGCGGACCAGGTATTGTCTTTAGTCCAGGCAGCATAGGAGGCAAATTTAGAAAGGTTTGCTGAGCTTGCATCTCCCTACCGAGAGCAACCCTGACACCTAAAAAATTAAATTAGGGGGGAGTGGGGGCTGAAAGTTAAAAGTCGGTCTATAGAGCGTATTTGCTTATGAAGATGAAACGGCCTCTAATTATAAACAAGCAAAGACACAAAGGAAGGCCCGGTAATTACCCCATTATTTTGACTCGACTATTCATTTACCTATACTGTGAGCAGGTGATAAAATGCCGACCCGGGATGAAGATGAATCGAAAAGACGAAACGGCAAACCGGACCGACAATGCCGTGAACTTTTTCAACAGGCTCCCTTTCCCTATCAATCCCTCGATGAAGAAGGTAATATCATCCGGGTTAACGAGGCCTGGTTGGGCGAGCTGGGTTACGATAAAGAAGAGGTAAGGGGGAAATGGTTCGGGAATTTTCTAACTGAGGATGACCGTCAAAAATTCCGAAATATATTCCCCAAGTTTAAGCAGCAGGGTGAGGTAAATGACGTGAAATATGCCCTGAAAAGGAAAGACGGAACCAAGCTGATTGTTACTTACGGTGGCAATGT
>CAZWZR010000320.1:0-1624 GCA_964638365.1 uncultured Thermotogae bacterium
ACGAATTAAAAGGTCATCCCGATAGAGAGGAGCTTCTCTGGGAAGTTATAGAAGATGAAAAAGTCTGGGAAGCATTTGAAGAAGATTACGATAAAGGAAAAAAGCTGGCTTATGAGGTGATTGAAGTAGATGAAAACTGAGAGTCTTTTCGATAGATCGAAACAAATAATGCCTGGCGGGGTTTCGAGTCCCGTACGCTACGTAGAGCCTTACCCTTTATACGCGGAAAGAGGCGATGGAAGTAAGTTAACTGACGTCGAAGGTAACCAATACATCGACTATTGCATGGGATATGGCCCACTGTTGCTGGGCCACGGGCTTCCAGAACCGGTCGAGGAGAAAGTCAAAGATCAGATAGACAGGGGGGTCCTGTTTGGGCTATCCAGCGAAATTGAAGTCGAGTTCGCCGAGTTCCTAGTAGAGCTGGTACCATCGCTGGAGATGGTGAGATTCGTAAATTCCGGTAGCGAAGCGACGATGGCTGCTATCAGGGCCATTCGAGGCTATACGGGAAAGGACAAGATAGTAAAGATAGCCGGTGGGTTTCACGGAGCCCACGACTCCGTCCTGGTGGAAGCTGGAAGCGGTGCAGTGGATATACCGGCTTCGGACGGGATACCCGAGGACTTCGTAAGACATACGCTACAGGTTCCGTTCAACGATCCCGGCAAACTCGAAGAAGTTCTGGAGGACTATTCGAGCGAGATAGCTGGAATCATAATGGAGCCGATGATGGGTAATGCCGGGGTAATTCCGCCGGAGGAAGGTTACCTGGAACGTGTTAGAGAATTGGCCAATGAACATGACGTACTCCTGGTTTTCGACGAGGTAATCACGGGTTTCAGGCTTGGACTCGGTGGGGCACAGGAGTACTTCGGCATCACGCCGGATTTAACTACCATGGGTAAAATCGCCGGAGGAGGGTTCCCGATTGGCCTTTTTGGCGGAAAAAGGGAAATAATGAGTGAAATATCCCCGCAGGGCAACACCTACGAGGCCGGAACGTTCAACGGGCATCCCGTAGCTCTTGTCGCTGGCTACAATCTCTTAAAATACGTAGAAAAGGAAGGAGTTTACGATAAAGTAAATGACCTCGGGGAAAAGCTTAGAGAGGGTCTAAAGGAGTTGACTGAGGGAATTGAACGCTATCAGATCGCCGGACTCGGTTCGACATTTAAAGTATTCTTCGCCGATCTGGATAGGCCGCCCCGAAACTACTCTGAAGCAAAGTCCTGCCGGGACGAGGAATGGAAGAAGGAATTCAGGCCCAAAATGCTCGACGAAGGCGTATTTTTACCTCCCAGTCAATACGAAACTCAGTTCATAAGTTTTGCTCATTCGGAGAAAGATATAGAAAAAACCCTGGACGCTTACGATAAATGTCTATAGATTTGGGAACGAGGAAGAGTAAACTGGCCCTGATACAGTCCGAAAAAGTGATAAGAGAACTGGAAGATCATGGGGTAGAGGCGAGAAAACAGACCGTTTCCACTACAGGTGACCAGGAAGCGAATATCTATATCCACGAGATCGATGGGGTTGGTGTGTTTGAGCGGAAGATAGATCTGTTGGTCCTGCAGGGGGAGCTGGACGCCGGCGTCCATTCGATGAAAGACATACCCAG
>CAZWZR010000321.1:0-369 GCA_964638365.1 uncultured Thermotogae bacterium
ATTTCTTTGGTGGCGATCTTGTAGGGATAGAGGATAAGCTTAGTTACCTGGATCAGCTCGGGATTAACGCCATCTACCTCAATCCCTTATTCAAATCCCCCTCGAATCACAAGTACGACACGACCAGTTATTACGAAATAGACCCTCACTTTGGTGACAGGTCCGATCTGGTGTCCCTGGTGGGGTCCGCACATGAAAAAGGAATCAGGGTAATCCTGGACGGAGTCTTCAACCATTGCGGAGAAAGCTTTCCTCGATTTCAGGACGTAAAAGAGAAAGGCAGGAATTCGGAATACTGGAGCTGGTTTGAGGTCGATGATTACCCCCTGAAAAAGGAGCCGGAACCGAACTACCGCTGCTGGGCGGGCG
>CAZWZR010000321.1:379-1618 GCA_964638365.1 uncultured Thermotogae bacterium
GGGCGTACCGGAAATGCCGGAATTTGACAGGTCCAACCCAGAAGTCAGGCGGTTCCTAATGGAGGTCGTCCAGCACTGGATAGAAGAAGCCGACATCGACGGCTGGCGTCTGGATACAGTGCACTACCTGGAACCGGGCTTCGTGCGATCCGTCCGCTCCGCGGCCAGGGCTATAAAGGAAGAAGCCTACGTCATGGGAGAGGTCATGGGACCAGCGGCTTCCTGGTTCAAGTCCGGTGCCCTGGACGGGGTGATGAACTACGAACTATACGAACTGCTGCTGGAATTCTTCGTCAGGGGCGGGCGTGACGCCCGGAAGTTCAAACGGGAACTATACTTCCTGCGCCGATCCTATCCGGAATGGGCGAATTTTTCGAATTACAACCTGCTCGGCAGCCACGACCGTCCGAGATTGATGACCCTCTGCGATGGAGATGTAGATCTTTTCAAGCAAGCTTATTTCTTTCTGTTTACGCTTCCCGGTACCCCGGCGATCTACTACGGAGACGAAATCGGAATGGAAGGCGGGGACGATCCGGATTGTAGGAGACCGTACCCCTGGGACCAGGACAGGTATGGAAAGGGTCTTATCGACTACTTCCGGTCTCTAATCAATATAAGGAAGGAGGAGTCAGCTCTTCGCCGCGGGAGCTTCCGGGAACTTTCCGCCGATGGATCAATCTTTTCCTACTCTCGAACAATGGGCGACGAGGTGATCATAGGAGCGGTCAACTCGGCGAGTGAAAGCAGGACCCACCGGATCGACGTCAAAGGGTTTGCCGGCTCAAGCGAACCCGAGTTGATCTTTGGCCGGGGATCTTTTTCCGCGCGAGACAAAAAGATAGTTTTTAGACTGCCGGGCCGGGGCCATATATTACTCAAGCTAAACTCTTCCACCACCCGTCGAGACTGATAAAAACAGAAAACATCCTTCCTTACCTGTCAACAGAGATAGTGTAGAAGCAACTATGTAAAATGAATTTATAGCTTTGGAAACCGTTCGACAAAACCAGGGAGGGATTTTCCTAAACGGTTTTCGAAGCTAGTTTTACAGGTAAAATGCTACATTATGTCAACAGCTTCACCGATGAGAGCTTTAATGAAATTGACCGGTTTTGCGGTTAACATCATCCAGATACAAATTAGGTGATAACTCAATGACTGAAACTGACAAATCGGTAAAGATCTACACCGACGGTGCCTCGCGTGGAAATCCGGGTGACGCAGCCTGGGGTTACC
>CAZWZR010000322.1:0-1611 GCA_964638365.1 uncultured Thermotogae bacterium
ATGCGCTGGTTTAAGTTATTTGCCCCGAGAGTGCCCGTGATTACTGCATACTTACCCGATTCCACGCTGTGAACAAAAGCAATACCCGCCTGTACCCCTGCCTGATAGTTATCCGTACCTACAAAAGCCAACCGGTTTCCGTCTTCTGCCACATCGGAATCCCAGGTGATCACGGGTATTCCTTGCTCCATCGCGCGGTTTACTACTGGAGCCAGTGCATCGCCATCGACTGCCGAAAGGGCTATTCCATCTACACCTTTCGCGATCAAGGACTCGACAACATCGATTTGATCCTTTACCTTGGTCTGCGAAGGACCAGTATAGTTTACCTTGACTCCCAGTTCCTCGCCCGCCTCCAGTGCACCCAGGCGAGCGGCATTGAAGAAGGGATTGTTGACGGCTTTCGGGACGATAGCAAATTCGTAATCCTCTTGAGCGGAAACACTGGCAGTAGAGAGAGGTAATGCCAGAAAACCAACGGCCAAAATAAGTACGACAACAACGGTAGAAAGCGAGCGCTTAGATAAATATTCCATAAAAAACCTCCTTTAAAGTAAAAGAATGAATTGCAGTTTACACGAATTTTCCCACATATGAGACGAAGAAGAGACCACCTCCCAGTTGGTGTAATGGAATTTATTTTTGAAACCCTAAATATGCATTCAGCGTAACATATTATTCAGATCATGTCAAATAAAAAAGTAGATTATTATTTAAGATATTATTTAGCAAACAATTGCATTAATAGACCCTAACGGTTATGTTAAATATTGAATTATTGATTAAATTAGAGGAAAATTTTAATCTTAGGGATGGTTAAAAAAATGGATTTTTTATTACAAAAGAAAAAAACGGACAACTTATGTTCCGACTTGTTTAGCGCCCTTTACAGAAAAGAAGACCCTATGACTATAGAACAGTTAAGCGACCACCTCAGTGTTAGCAAGCCTACTGTCTCCAAGGGAATAGATTATTTGATGAAAAAAAAGTTATTAATTGATGCAGGGCAAAAGGATACCAAAGCTGGGAGGAAACCCACTCTTTATGAACTAAACAATAAAGAAAGGTACTGGCTCGGCATAGATTTGCGAATGCCGGATTTGACTTTGGCTCTTTACGATTTATCACATCACCTCGTGGATCATACGGACACAGTTATCTCCAAGAGAAAACAAAAGGAACCCAACAAACTAGAGAGATTACTGATCGAGAAAGTAAAAAAATTTTTGGAAGATCAAGATATACAGGAAGAATCTATTCTTGGTATAGGTGTGGGGGTACCTGGGATAGTTTCACAGGGCAGTTTTTCACCATTTAGTCGTGGGTCAACAGCAACTGAGTACCCTATCAAAGAACCTTTGGAAAATTCATTGGGTATACCAACTACGGTAGTAAATGATGTTGATGCAGAGTTACTCTCGGAGATTATTATAAACTTAGAAACGGGGAAAGAAGATACCGTTCTTTATTTTGCCGCCCGGCCGAGTATAAACAATGACAGGAGCGTAACTATAGGGGGAGCAATCTTCCACAGAGGTTCCCTATATAGAGGGAAAAATGGTAGTTCTGCCGAATTCGGACATACTTCAGTTCACATAAATCCAGAAAAAG
>CAZWZR010000323.1:0-1608 GCA_964638365.1 uncultured Thermotogae bacterium
ATAGCCTTCCGTACAGCAATTTTCGGTCTTCACCTTTAGACCTTTGCTTATTGTACTGCTGTTCCAGTACAGGTATTCGCCGGACCGAAGGGTCTGATCAACAATCTGCAAATTTCCGTGCACGTCCAGGGCTACGCCGCACTCTTCATCGTTAAAGTCTCACAATTACTTTCCCTGGTTGTTCTTTGCTACGGCCGGTACTAGCTGAAGAAAAGCAATGGCCAGGTGAGTTACGGCAAGAAAGACAGCTGTGAGGTGCTTTTCCCCTGTTTCTATCGGAACTACCTACCGATTATTTCTTCACTTCGTCCTGATCTTTTTCGTATCAGAAGTTCGCCAGCCAATCTTCCGAAATGTACTAAACCGAAATCGTGGCACTGCGCGCCGGAACGGAAAGCTTGCCCCAAGTGGCCTTTTCGTCTCCTTTTCTTTCGGCTATGGGCTTTATGTTTAATGTCTTTCTCTGGTACAGCTAATTATCCTGCACCTGGAGCGCTCTATCCAGATCCACTTCCTGAACGTAGTCGTTTTCGACCATTATCTCGCCGATCTTCTTGTCGGAGTCCTCCTCCTGTTTGGACAGAGCTTCATCGATCTTATCCGGTTCGACGGCGCCCATGTCCTTCAGTATTTCTCCGACTCTCCGTTCCGCCTCGAAGTACTCCTCGAGTATGGAGAGGATGACGGCGCTTTTGCTTTTCCTCTCCCTGTTCGCCTTTTCCTCGACCTTGTCGATGAGGAAATCGTCCTCTTCTCTGTAGTAGATAGTAGTTTGCACTATAACAACCTCCCGATTGTCTTCAGTCCACCTCTAAAACCGACCCCGAATCTTGCCCAGTTAAAATAGTTATAAAAGGAAGATAGGTAGATACCCGTGAAGGTAGGATCACGAGAACGCTGTCTGGAGATTTGTTCGAAGCAAAAAAAGCCAAGGATATCACCTATCGGTGTCTTCCCTGGCAGCCCGGCTATCTATTTCTCCAAAATTAGGAGAAAACTCACTCGGAGAAATGACCCGTGGCTTTGCGCCGTTACCTCTCGGTAACTTAGCCTTTTTCAAGGATGATTCAAACTTATTATATATTGCTATAACATTTATGTCAAGTGCAATTAACAAAAATAAATTATTTTACCTTTGAAATATACTTTTACCATCAATTGTCCGATTAAATAATTATATTTTAATTCTTTTTCCGCCCAAGGTTTCGGTAGGTAGGTCTTTGCAGGCGTACCGGGTAGTTTATAAAAGGATCATCAACTTTTTAATTCATTTCAGGTCTCACCTCAATAACCCGTATTTTTACCGAATAAAAGAAATCAACACTTACACCTTCGTCAACAACGGGGTTTGAAAGCTCCAGTTAAAAATAGCAGTCAAAACCATTCAATAAACTCATCTGATTTCCGGGTCGGCTTAATCCAGCTGGGAGGTTATGCAGTCTCCGACAGCGGATTTAATTTAACTCATTTCTTTCCCATGTTAGATCTTTCTTAGATTTGCCCACGACGAACTTAAAAGGTCTATCTTTCCAGCAGGCAGCTCGAGCCCCCACGCTCGAGCGTTAGGTCACAACCGCGGGATTTCGGGCGGGCGTGGGAGCCCGCCCT
>CAZWZR010000324.1:0-1601 GCA_964638365.1 uncultured Thermotogae bacterium
CTTGGTTTGTAAAAGACCGAAAAAACTGCTTAAAAAGCTTTTCTACAAGCCCGTCCCCTAAGGCGGGGTTCTTGACTCAGATTCAGCTAGCAGAGCAGGCCGGGCCTTTGTGCCCAACTGGTAGTTTCTTTCGCAAGATGATCTGGGGGATTTGGATTAACGTCCAAAGTCTCTAGTACACTACCCAAAGCCTTCATTCATTGCCTGAAGAAGGAGGAGGTTCACAAAGGAGTATATAGAAGATAGAATGAAATAATTGAAAAACACGGTATAGAAAAAAACGGAACCACCCAACAACGATAACGGTTATGGGCGTTGAGTACATGAACCGAGCTAAAGGGGTAGTAGAGTCTTTCAAGGATGACCTGTGTGAGTTTTATCGAGAGGAATTAGATATAAATATACCCTTATAGAGCTTATGACAGAGTACCATAGGTGCCGGGCTATATTTGCCGAAATGATTGATTTTTAACCTCTTAGATTTTTTGAAACCTTCTTAAATACTGCAGTAATATCTTCCATGTCTGATCTCGTTCCCAAAAGAACTTCCTGGGGAATAAATATTGTCGTATTTGCAAGTTTTTTTGTAACCGGGGTTTCGTAGTTTGGTATGTCGTAATTAAATGCGTAATATTCAGAGCTATTGGAAGAACCGCCATTATTCTCTTTTGACTTTTGAAAAAGGGGATTTTTTGTAATTGGAAACGGATAGCCCTCGTGTACCGGAACGCCTTCTCCGTTAATTACCTGCACCATTCTTTTCTTACTATTGAGTTCGAAATAATCCAAATTAACCTTGACCATGTAGTAATAATGGCAATTTAGACCCATCTCTGGAGAATCAGAAACTGGACTTAATCCAGGGATTGCTTGTAGGTCGTTGTTTAAGTAATTCGCATTTCTCGTCCGCTTTCTGATTTGCTTTGAATAACGGTTCAACTGAACATTTAAGATAGCGGCCTGAAACTCGGTTATCCTATAATTCCAACCGACTCGAAAATGTCTGTACCAGTCTTCACTCGGATTCCTTCCGCAACTTCTGTAAGACCTAGCTTTTTCAAAAGTATCTTTGTCATCTGTCACGATGATACCACCCTCACCGGAGGTTATCGTTTTTGATTCTTGGAAACTAAAACATCCTGCTTTGCCAAATGACCCGGCTTTAGTCTCTTTGAATGTACTTCCTATGGCATGACAAGCATCTTCCACAAGAGGTATCCCATTTTCTTCAGCGATTTCACAGATAGCATCCATTTCTGCTACCTGACCTCCAAAATGTACTGGAACTATTGCCGCAGTTTTATCAGTAATGGCAGCGCGTATCTCGTCAGGGTCGATGCAATAATTACTGGGTTGGATATCCACGATTACTGGAATAGCGTTATTATGTAATACTGCCGTAGCTGTAGCAATAAAAGTATAAGCAGGTATTATTACTTCATCTCCATGCCCTACACCGATACTCTTTAAAGCTACTTCTAGAGCTGCAGAACCGTTAGCTACGGCAATACCGTAATTGCTGTCGTTATAGTCAGCGAACTTTTCTTCAAACCTAGCAGTTTCACTGCCCGTATCCGAACCCAGCATACCTGAAAACCATT
>CAZWZR010000325.1:0-1593 GCA_964638365.1 uncultured Thermotogae bacterium
TGAACGTGGCCCGAAAGACTTATACCCGGGTGAAATGGTTCCTCAAGGAAGTCCTACCTTTCTTCCTTGTCGGGACGTTTGTAGTCTTCTTAGCTGACAGGACGGGAGTTCTGACTTTCCTCATTAATGGGTTAAAGCCCGTAGTATCCGGTTTACTTGATCTGCCCGGCGAGGCGGCTGTCGCGTTTATACTGGGTTTCGTCCGGAGGGATTACGGGACAGCGGGGCTGTTCGAACTGGCACGTCAGGCTCGACTGACCCCGCTACAGATAACGGTCAGTGCCGTCGTCATAACTCTTTTCGTTCCATGTATTGCGAATTATCTAATGATTATAAAGGAACGAGGCGTCAAAGCCGCCCTGGCGATAGTAGGTTTTATAATACCTTATTCGTTAGTCGTGGGGGCATTGCTCAATTTGGGTTTGAGGAGCCTGGAGGTAATGTAAGATGACCGGAAATACGCAGGTTGAGTGCCCTGCATGTGGCAGTCAGTTTAAGGCCGAGCTGGGTCTGGAGGCCTGTAACGGTTGCCCCATGGCAAAAAGCTGCGGCAAGAAAAAGTGTCCTTACTGTGGTACGGAATTCATTCCCGATTTGCATTTGCTGGAAATTTCGGAGGAGGGCTGAAACGGTGAGAGGTAAAAACGAAGAGTTGAAAGAAGAAATTCTCGAGATAATTTGGGTCGCTGAAGAAGAAGGCCGGTCCGTCGATACTAGCGGAGTTAAGGATCTTCTCAATCGCCCGGAGGAGCACGCCGAAGACCTCGTAGGTTTACTGGTGAAAGAAGGGAGGCTCAGAAGGGCGGATTCCGGAGAACTCGAGCTCACTTCGAGGGGAGGCGAGAGAGCCAGACAAGTTATCAGAAGACATAGGCTTGCCGAACGGCTTCTAAAAGACGTACTGGAGATGGACCGGGCTAGCATTGAAGGACCAGCCTGCAGGTTCGAGCACGCGATATCGGCCGAGGTTGAGGAGAAAATTTGTACGTTACTCGGCCATCCGGACGAGTGCCCGCACGGGAAGCCGATCCCTTCCGGCAAATGTTGTTCCGAGTCTCAGGAATTGGTAAGTCGAGCAATAGTTCCTCTAACCGAAATAGAGTCCGGTCAGACTGTTAGGATTGCCTACCTTACTCTAAACGAAGAAGGTAGACTGGATCGTCTTTCTTCTCTCGGCGTGCTGCCCGGGGTTTCCGTGACAGTGGATCAGAAGTTTCCCGCTTTCGTGGTTCGGCTGGAGGAGACAAGTGTGGCTATGGAAAAGGAAGTGGCAAGGAATATTTACGTCAGGAACGGCAGTAAGTCCGATTCGAGTCCGAGCGGGGAAGAACCTGATATAAGTTCATTTCTAAGGGAAGTAAAGGAAAAATTTAAGAGAACGAGCGGGTAAATCTAGGAGTGATAAGATGCCTCGTATAGCAGATGACGTAACGGAGCTGATTGGGAGCCCTCTGGTCAGGTTGACCGGGGTTACGGATAACCCGGAAGCCGAGGTGGTAGCCAAGCTCGAATCGGCAAATCCCTGCGGGAGCGTAAAAGACAGGGTAGGCGTAAACATGATAGAAGAGGCGGAGAAGTCTGGAGAGATCGATA
>CAZWZR010000326.1:0-1581 GCA_964638365.1 uncultured Thermotogae bacterium
CCTTTGTCGGTATATCTCAGGAGAATGACCTTCAAAACTATCTGAGCGGGGTCAACCATGATCAGATTGACGAACTGGATTTAAACCACCCCGTCGGAGAGCCGGAAATTAGTTACAAAAACTTTCCAGGGGACTCTTCACCCGCCGCGCCCGCGGAGGAGGATTTCTGGACCGCTCACTCAGCTGGGACAGGGGAGCAGGTCCTCAAGTGGGGAGTTGAAGAGGGTGAGTATTCGGTTATACTGATGAACCAGGATGCCTCTTCCGGGGTCGATATTAGTGCTTCGGTTGGTGCAGACTTTCCTATTGCATCGGGTTTGGGGCTCTGGCTGTTCGTAGCCGGTCTGGTGGTGGCACTGCTTTCGTTCATCTTCTTTTACGTCACGGTGAGCAGATCGGAAGTATAATAAAGGGTAAAGCTGTTCGGAATTTGGATAAAACCAGAACTTGAAACCCCGGTTCACCGCGGCCGGGGTTTTTGATTTGGGAATTTATCCGAAGGATCTAAAATTCTACCAGGCCTGCCTTCAATGGATTAATCTACCGAGATTTATCTTGAGTTTGGAAGTCAATAGAAAAGAAGCCTCTTCTGCAGTGCGTGATATCTAGTTCTTCAGGGTCTCTTAGTAATCCTGGCGGTGCTTTAATTGGGCAAATTGTAATTGGTGGCTTGGGGTAATTTGATAATTCTTTCCAATCCATCTAGAAAAGGCAATAAAGTGATTGACCTGGTCAAAGGTTACAAATCCGATCTCGGAACTCTTCTGGATGAGCTGGATGGAAGAAACTTTTCGGCAATCATTTTATCGTGGTCGTTTTTGAATAAACGGAAGTTCCCGAGTTTGGTTCTAAGGAGGTACTTTTCGTTTCCAGTAACGGCCAAACCTTTGTATACCAGTTTTCCGTAAAGCTCCATGTACTGTTTACCATCTCTATTTTGGTCCAGGTACCCGGAGTTGCTCCAGTCAAGCTGATCCGCCGGGTGGAGCCTCACCATTCCTGAGACGTTTTCACCCCGGGATTTCTCGGATTTGTTTATAAATTCTTTTACTTTACTCGTGTCCATTCAGGTGACCATCCCGTAAGTTCGAGTTAAAATAACCCCCTGATCAAAAAATACGTTCCCACGGTAAGTCCGCCAAGCACGGCGCCGCTTATGATATAGGACGATAGGATTTTCCCATTATGTGTCCTTACTTTCCACCAGACTGACGGGTATTCCAGTATATCCGAAAAACCAAAATCCTCCCTCTCTCCGATGGCTAGAACGTATTTTCCGACCTTATCGTTCCCGCTCCATACTGCGACGTGGTAAGTCCCGCTCTCGTTCACCGGTTTTCTGATCACCTGATGCTCCCAGTAATTTGTCTGAGTGAAAGGTTCGAAAAAAGATTCCTCGTTATTTCCCTCGTACTTTTTTACCAGAACACCTTCGTCTTCTTGAACTGCCAATGGGGTAGTCACAGGCTCGGAAATTCCGCTCGGGTCGTTTTTCAGACCTGGACCGATCAGCGCCAAATCGGGATTGAATTTCGAGAGGCTCTCAATTTTTGGGATCAGCAATGAGGCATATATTTCCTC
>CAZWZR010000327.1:0-1578 GCA_964638365.1 uncultured Thermotogae bacterium
GGAATATGGATCTGGTTTTTTCAGAAGACGCGTTGCAGTACCGTTCTGCGGGTCATCCGGAATCACCTGAAAGGGTTAAAAAGGCCTATAATTATATTCAGGGAGAGTACGAAACCACTAAACCGGAAAGGGCTGATCTGGACGACTTATTGCTAGTGCACGAGGAGGAGTTCGTAGAAAACGTTCGTCAGGGCAACTTTTCCGACCCGGACTGCCCGGACTACGACGACCTGTTTTACTATGCTACGCTTTCGGCTGGTGGGGCTATAAAGGCTCAGCAGACTCAGAACCTGTCAATCATGCGGCCCCCGGGCCATCACGCTGGGAAGGATTTTCTCGGGGGATTTTGCTACTTCAATAACCTGGCTATAGCTGTAAGAAAGTCCGGCTTGAAGACGTTGATAGTTGACTTCGATGCCCATCATGGTAACGGGACCCAGGATATATTTCTGGGGAGCGATGACGTCGTATATCTGTCACTTCACCGTTCACCAGGTTTTCCGGGAACAGGACAGGAGACTAAGGAAAACTGCGTAAACCACCCAATACCGGCCGATACCGGCGACGAGAAGTACCTCGAGGTTTTTACAGAGTCGCTGGAACGGTTGATAAAAGAAAGTGAATTCGAACAGTTAGCCCTTTCAGCCGGGTTTGATGGTCATGAAAACGATCCGCTGGCCTCGGTCGGCCTCTCTAGCTCGGCTTACCAGGAGATAGGAGAGGAATTGAGGGGGCTAGACCTTCCTACTTTCGGGGTTCTCGAAGGGGGTTACGTCGGAGAGGACCTGGGAAGGAACATAGATGCGTTCTTGAGAGGATTTAACGCCTGAGGAATACCAATGAAGATACTTTCCTACTCCAAAGCCCTGTACTCCAGCTGGCTCTATTACAGCCCCGATAGACTGCTCTTTGATGCCGGGGAGAGCGTGAGCAGCATAATGGGAAATAAGTCTTTTGCCATTGAAAGGATTTTTCTTTCCCACGGTCATTCGGATCATATAGCGGGACTGATAAGCCTGGTCAATATCAGAAATAACGCAATGGGTGATAAGAAGAAACCCCTTACAATCTATTATCCCCGGAATAACTTTCACATTTCCGAGTTGATGAACTACCTCAGCCGGACTAACTCCAACGTTTCCTACCCACTGGATTGGGTACCTCTGGAAGATGGAGATGAAGTTCAAGTTCATGGCGGAGAGGGTTCGAGAAACCACCGGTACGTCAGGGCATTTTCGACTGACCACTCAAAGAACGAGGTATCTCTGGGTTACAATGTTCTGGAAGAACGCCAGAGGCTCAAGGAGGAGTACCGGGACCTGAACCAGGGGGAAATAAAAGAAATCGCCGAGGAGGAAGGTCGGAGCGGCATCATGGAAACCTATCGACAGAAGACCTTCACTTACAGCGGTGATTCCGTCCCGCTCGACCCGAAAACCATATCCGGTACCGAGGTTCTCTGCCACGACTGTACTTTTCTTGACGAAGAGGACAGGAAGATGTATAAACACGCCACTTTAAATGAAGCAATAGAGACGGGGATAAAGGCCAATGTAAAAAAGAAACTGCTTTGTCTCC
>CAZWZR010000328.1:0-1549 GCA_964638365.1 uncultured Thermotogae bacterium
CACAGGCACCTATTATTCTTGCCTCTAGGGATAACTCCTCGCCTTCAAGGCCCTCTGGGTAGCCTGAACCATCAAGTCTTTCGTGGTGGTGGAGAACAATGTCCGCTATCGGCCACGGGAAATCAGCCCCCTGGAGGATCTGTTCGTAGCCAGCTCTTGGGTGAGCTTTTATCGCCTTCCATTCGAAATCGGTTAAGTCTCCAGTTTTTGCCAGTATCCCTGGCGGTACGCTGATTTTTCCGATATCATGGAGACTTCCACCCAGGTAAAGCCCCTCAACTTGCTCGTCTTCAAGCCCCAACCGTTCCCCGACCTTCCTGGCCAACCTGGCGACCCCCTGTGAGTGCCCGGAGGTATAAGGATCTAACTGTTCTAACATTCGTGAGGAAGTCCGGGCAAGATCCATGAGGGCTTTTTCGTGTTTTTCTTCTGCCTCCTTCTTCGCAGTGATGTCGTGGACAGTATGAAAGAACACGTCTTTGCCTTCGTGGTTCATGCTTTTTACGGGATAGATGGCTGATTTTAGCCACAGGCCCGCTTCTTCAAAAACGCTAGTAGTCGGCTGTGGGTTATCCATGCGGGCGGACTCTTCCAAGGGACATTTTGGTATCGGCCCGCTTGCTCCATGAATTACCTCCGGGCAATAGCCGCCTAAGACCTCTTCCGGATCCATGCCGTAGTCCTCGCGCAGGGCCCTGTTGACCAGCAGTATTTCATGCTCCTCGTCCACAAGCATGACGTAGTAGGGGAGCGAGTCGAGAAGTTTTAGAAGAGCGGTGCCGCCGGCCAGATCGGGCAGTACGGCGCCCTTTTCATGATGATTATCGGTCACTATGGACTACCTCCAAGGATTAAAGTCGAAAACCAGTTTCGGCACCGTTTACATTTATGCTAAAAGTGCTCCTGTGTCTTTGTAAGTAAAATACGAAAATGTCGATAGTGAGCATTTTTAGAAATCGTTGATATCTTATCTTGAAACTGTACATTTTAACCAGTTCTTTCCCTTCCGGTAAAAGGTTCCTCCGGGTCTAAAAGTGAATCACTTACCGGACCAGAAATAGCCCTCGCCATTGATCAACCCAAGTGCGATAAGGAGGTAGTAACCCGGGTTATTTGTAGAAGCCCTTCTCCATTGTTCTCCAGTTTGACACAAGTTAATCCTTCGGTTCTGGCCGGATTTCCCCGAAATCACGAGCTGGAGGCGTTAATCAAGCGGGGAGTTCTAGTTTTCTCGGTCGAAAACCAAAGGTAGCAAATTCGAGCATGCCAAAAAGTATCAAAGTATAAACGAACCGCTTATCTTCGATCCATTTAACGTAAATAATCCCACCCCTAGAGGGCCGCCCCACTTATTACGTTGAAAAATATAAAGGGGTGGAATTAGTAAGTCAAGGATAACCGGAGATTATTAGAATATTATAGTTTTACCTTGCAAGGACCTGGTTGATTGTTTAAGCTTAATTCCCCACCTGGGGTGGGGGCACCATATGCCGTTGGCGGCAGGAGTATGGGGCTGGGCCCCAATGGTCCTGTTCTGGATAACTGGGGT
>CAZWZR010000329.1:0-1534 GCA_964638365.1 uncultured Thermotogae bacterium
GACGTCACCGAACGGCACCATGCGGAGAAGGAACTTCAACAGGTCAACCGCGACCTGGAGCTGTTGATAAAAATAAACCAGTTAATCGTCAGGGTGGAAAAGCGGTCGGAGCTTCTCGATCGGGCCTGCCGGGTAATTACTGACGTAGGGGACTACCCACTGGTCTGGGTTGGGCGAAAAGAGGAAGGTCCGAAAAAGCGAGTCGTCCCCGTAGCCCATGCCGGATTCGAGGAGGACTATCTGAACGACCTCGACGTCAGATGGTCGAGAGGAAAACTGGGGCAGGGCCCGACCGGTCGAGCCATTCGAAACAAATCGCCCCAGGTTAAGGGGATGATACCGGACGAAGATGATTCCCGCTACCAGCCCTGGAGGGAGGAGGCAGGGGCCCACGGGTTCGGCGCCTCTATTGCCCTGCCTATTACTCTCGAGGACGAGGAGGAAGTTTACGGTGCCCTAAACATTTACTCCAGCCGGAAAGATGCTTTTTCCGGGAGCAGGATGGAACTTCTGGAACAGCTGGCGGACGATCTGGGTTATGGATTGCAGTATATAGATACGCGGAGTGAACTCGAAAAAACCACCATCGGAACCCTGAAGGCCCTCTCCCGGACGGTGGAGGCCAAGGACGAGTATACCGGGGAACACATCGACAGGGTCCAAAAATACGCCCTGAAGCTGGGCGAAAGGATGGGAATGACCGCAAAGCAGCTGGACCAGCTTAAGTATGCCTCCGAGCTGCATGACGTGGGGAAGGTAAGGATTCCGGACTCCATATTAGGTAAACCCTCCGAACTGACCGACGAAGAATGGGACAAGATGGAAAAACACCCGGAAGTCGGCGAGGAGATAGTAGGAGCCGTGCCCCGGCTGGAAGGTGCCGCCAACATAGTAGGCCAGCACCAGGAAAAGTACGACGGCACCGGCTACCCGAAGGGCCTGAAAGGGGAAGAGATAACCCTGGGAGCGAGGATAATTGCCGTAGTTGACGCTTGGGACGCCATGCGGACCGACCGTCCTTACCGTGACGCGCTGCCGCGGGAAGTGGCCCTCGAGGAGCTAAAGGATAACTCCGGCACCCAGTTCGACCCGGAAGTGGTTGAAACATTCCTCGATATAATAGAGGAAAGAACTTAGAGTTCGGTTAGTCAATGTAGAAAGAGGCGTGGTTTATACTGGAGGGCTTTATGGCAAAGCGCAGTTCTGGAGAAGCATCTTCGCCAAACGAAGGGGAAATTTCCTTCGAAAAAGATGAGTTGGAAATACCCCCGGAACTATTAAAAAGCTGGCAGGAAGTAGTGGACTCACTGGCCAAAATCGCGGACACTCCGGCCGGTCTGATCATGAAAGTCGACCCTCCTTACATCGAAGTATTCCGTTCCAGTCGCACTGAAGGAAACCCTTACGAGGTGGGGGACAAGGAGAGACTTGACGGCCTCTACTGCGAAGAGGTTGTCGAAAGCGACGAAAAGCTGCTCGTCGAAAACGCGTTAAAGGACGAGAAATGGAAGGACAACCCCGATACAGAACTCGG
>CAZWZR010000330.1:0-1530 GCA_964638365.1 uncultured Thermotogae bacterium
GCTCCTGTTCTTCGTCAGCAAATTTGGATGGGATAGAGGCAGCAATTATCCCGTAGTCATTACCGGCGTGTTCTAACCTAGCTGTTATCGAGCTTCTTCCCTTGTAATCTGCAGCCAACGGACAATCCTCGCAGTCCTCGGGAGGGTCGTGCGTTACTATCGGACCGGGAGTGTTGAGAGATTTTTTTGTTCTGGCTGGAAAGTTGCCTTCTTCCAGTCGCTTGAGCATGGGCTTAAAGTCATTACCCAGACCGGACTCCGCTGCTGTAATTAACTGATTGGATTCGTCCAAAAGGGCGATCCAGACGTTATGATATCCCCTCGTTTCGGTAAGAACCTCACAGATATTTTCAATCAAGGCATCTACATTTTTTTCGCTCACGAGTAGTTGGTTTACGTTTCTGATGGAGCGGAGGACTGAATTTAGATACTCCCTTCTCTCTTCGTTTCGGACCCGCTCGGTAATGTCCGTAAAGGCGGTGGCAACCTTGTCCTCTCCCGGAGAGAAGATGGAAATCCGAAAATGTTTGTTCAGTGGTTCATGGTAGGTCTCAAAAGTTAAAGGTTCTCCTGTTTTTGCTACTTTGGCGAGGCGAGATAAGTACGGGGCTTTTTCTTGGCCATAGTACTCGGTAGCCCTCCTTCCTTCTACCTCTTCCTCGGTTAAGCCAAGTATGGACTCGAAATTAGAATTTATCTCTAAAATCCTGTAATCTACCGGTTTACCTTCCTCGTCATATATGAGCTCGTGAAGTGCCACTCCCTCATTTGTTTCGGTAAATAGCTGCTGGTAGCGTTTTTTGCTTTCTTCTAGGCTTCGCCTTGTTCTTACTTGCTCGGTGATATCCTCGATAACGCTTACCATTCCGTTGAATTCGTCGTCTTCGTCGAACAGGGGGCTGGCATTTACGGATAGTAGCTTCCTTTCACTGTCCGGCCACTCAATGGCATACCTTACGTCATCGACGGGCTCCTCGGTACGTTTGACTATCTGAAATGGGAGCTTTTCGGAAGGAAAGGTGTTTCCCTCGAAGTCGGTTATTTTCCAGTCCGGGTCGTCGTAGGTTCGATCGGTTATTTCACTTTTTTCGAGCCCAAGAACTTCCTCGGCTCTGTCGTTTGCGTAAACTATACCGCCGCCTTTGTCGACCTTGGTAATGGCAACGGGACTCGTTTCTGCAAGTTGCTCGATAGAGAATTCTTTTTCGGACGAACTCTCCTCTTCCATATTGCCTTCCTCCAGTCAATCAACCAACGAAAACTCACGAAAACATAATTGTTTTTAACTATTTCATGGATACTTTGCAAATACTGGAGTTCCCGGGAACCCCAAAGTTTTGGCAAGTTAGGTCGAGAGTGACTCTATTGGATAAGGGGACATCAATAATACCGTCCTTATTCGGTTAGTATTGACCTACATGTGAATCATAACCGATTTTTTTATTTGCGATAAGAAAACAGTCCACTTTAAAAATCTTATATTCAAGAGCCCCGGCCACAGGCCGGGTCATATAAAAAAGCAATGTAAAG
>CAZWZR010000331.1:0-1505 GCA_964638365.1 uncultured Thermotogae bacterium
CGCGGAACTGGCAGTCAGGTTACTTCAAAAAGGCTTACGACAAGCTGGAGGCTCAGGAGGAAGAGCGGATCGACCTGGACCCGAGAAAATGGGTCGATATCTACCGCCAGGGTCGCCGACCCTGCCCGCACTGCACCAAACCCTGCAGCCAGTACTTCGTAGCCGAAGATACACCTTACGGGGATATAGCGGTCGACGGCCCGGAGTACGAGACCCAGTATTCTCTCGGCGGTGCGACGGAGATAGACGACGTCGAGGCCGTGGCAAAGGCGAACGAGATCTGCGATCGAACCGGTCTGGACACGATGACGGCCGGGATGACGATTGCCTGGGCCATGGAGGCCTACGAGAAGGGTTTGCTTGATACTGACCTGGACCTGGAATTCGGCAACGCCGACGCAATGCTGGAAGCCCTGAACCGAATCGCCCATCGTGAAGGCGATTTGGGAGAGCTGCTAGCGGACGGACCGGTAGAAGCCGCCGAAAAGCTTGGAGCTGGCCAGGAATTTACCATCCACGTCAAGGGCATGGTGCCTGCCGGTTTCGAGGTCCGCGGGATCAAAGGCATGGCGCTGGCATTTGCCGTGGCCCCCAGAGGAGCCGACCATTTGACTTCCTGCTTCTACGCGCTGGAAATGGGCGGTAGTTTCTGGAATTTCGAGGACTACGACAGAACCAAAATGGAAGGCAAAGCGCTAGCTCTCAAAGCCATGGAAGATCTGATGACGATCTACGACACAACCGGCGTCTGTAAATTCACCCGGGGAATCATGTACGAAGACGGAATCAGAGATCTGGTCAACGCGGTTACCGGGTTCGACCTATCCAACTCCGGCTTACTCGCCACCGGCGAGAGGATTTACAACCTCTCGAAGGCCTTTAACGTTAGAGAGGGCTTCTCCCGCTCGGACGACAGTCTGCCGGAGAGGGTGATCAACGAGGAGATCCCTGACGGGCCCTCCCAGGGCGAATCCATAGACAGGGAGGAATTCGAACGGGAGCTGGATAGGTACTACACGGTTCGGGGCTGGGACGAAGAAGGGACCCCCCTGAGAAACACCCTGAAAGAGCTCGACCTGCCGGAAGTCTCGAAAGAGGTCGGCGCCAGGCGGGAGCTGGCTGGTTAACGAGAACTGGAGCATGATTGCTATACGCTGGATCCTATTAGCTATCGCCGGTACCTCCTTAATAGCCTGGCTGGGACTCGTATTCGGTCGGCACGATTATTGGAAAACGGTGGAAAAACTGACCCCGGAGGAAGACTACGAACCCACCGGGGAGCGGCCTTCAGTCTGTGCGGTAATCCCGGCCAGGAACGAAGCGGACACCCTGCCCGAATCTTTACCTTCGCTGCTGAACCAGGGTTATCCCGGCGAGCTGAACTTCGTTCTGGTGG
Source organism: uncultured Thermotogae bacterium (assembly GCA_964638365.1). Lineage (GTDB taxonomy): Bacteria > Bipolaricaulota > Bipolaricaulia > M55B111 > M55B111 > JAGXLP01. The sequence continues at coordinate 1,397 of CAZWZR010000331.1, forward strand.
ATGACAGCAGCGAGGACGGAACTGGTCGGGTAGCCCGGGAACTCGGCGAGAAGACCGAATCAGAGGACCGGCTAGAAGTGCTGAACGCCGACCCGACCCCGGAAGGCTG